>CALGZO010000001.1 GCA_937934465.1 uncultured Fimbriimonadales bacterium
GCGCGCCTCCGACGAGCGCGAACATATTCAGCACTATCTCAACCGCGCCCGTATCTTCATTCAAGCGCTGCAGCAACGCTATCAAACGCTCAAACGAGTCATGGAAGCGATTGCGCAGCGTCAATATGGGTTCTTGATGACCAGCGACGCGCGGTTCCTGCAGCCGATGACGCGCGTGGAAGTCGCCCAAGCCACCGGTCTCCACCGCTCCACTATCGGGCGCGCCGTGCGCAACAAGTGGCTCCAGTTGCCCAGCGGGGTCATGGTTCCGCTCGAGGTGTTCTTTGACGCCTCCTATCGCACGGCGATGCTAATCGAGCAAATCCTCCACGAGCATGAAGGCGCAGGCAAGCGGCTCACCGACGCCGAGATTGCCGAGAAACTGGCGGAGATGGGCATCGAGATTGCCCGACGCACCGTCGCCAAGTACCGCCAACGCCACAATATCCTCTCCTCCCACTGGCGCGAGCGACAACGCTTGGTGGGCTAACGCCCTGAACTCACCAGCTCGCCTTTCGCCACACGCAGCAGCTCGTCCATCGTGGTCTCGGCAACTGCGACCGACCGATCCGCCACGCCGTAATACACCATCCAACGGTCGTCGCCCAGCGGCGTGAGACCCGTGGGGAACACCACGCGCTCGAAAAAGCCGCTCACCTCGTAGTCTTCGGTGGGCGCAATCAGCGGCTCGTGAGAACGGTAGAGGACTCTATGCGGCTCATCTATGTCCAGCAGCGCTACGCCTGCGCAGTAGCCGTCTTTGGCGTTCACGCCGTGATAGACTATCAGCCAGCCCTCGGGCGTCTCCACGGGAGGCGCGCCCGCCCCGATACGCCTCGAATCCCAGTGGTGGATGCGCGGCGCCATCAGGAACTGGTGGTCGCCCCAGTGCAGCAAATCGGGCGAGTAGGCGACCCACATGTTCGGACCATTAAAAGCCGACGCTGAGGTGCGATGCATCGCCGCATACCGCCCCCCCACCCGACGCGGGAACAGCGTCACATTCTTGTTCTCGTGATGAAGGATTAACCCCAACCGCTGGAAGGTCTTGAAATCCTCCGTCGCCGCGATGCCCACGCAGATTCCATAGCGCGAGACCGCCGTGTACGAGATGTAATACACGCCGTCGATGGGCGTGATGCGGCAGTCCTCGATGCCATACTCCTCGTACTTAGTTTCGGGGAACAGCGTGGGTTCGTCGTCGACGGTGAAGTGGACGCCGTCCTTGCTGCGCGCCAAGCGCAGGTGCGAAATGGAGCTCAGATAGACGCGCCCTTCATACACAACCGCGCGCGGGTCGCTCAAATCGGTCAGCGGCGAGTGGCGCGGGAAGGTGAGTATCTCTAATCGCTGCGACTCTGAACCGTTCCAATTCAGCACAGGCACGCCCACGAGGTCGGGATCGTCCAAAATAGGTCGCTCCGCCACGCGCAACAATAATACAATCTCGTCGCCGAACCGAGTTGCGCCCGGATTGAACGCGCCGATGACCTCCAGATTCGGCTCCGAAGGCTTAACCATTTCAGGCGTGATGATTGGGTTCTCCGTCACACGCTTCGCCACTGATACTAACCTCCTTGTCAATGAGACGGCGGCGTCGGCTCGCCGTCCGTAGTGAGCCTGATAATGAGTCTTTCCATAATTTCGGCGGCGTTCACACTGGGGCGCAGCCCTTTGAGGGCTAAATCGGCGTCGTAGAGGGCTTGGAACGCGCGGCACAGGTGCGTCAGGCTCAGTCGCTCCGCCTGTTTCTGGAGTTTCTCTTGCAGGAACGCTTGGCGTTGCAGGGTTTGCAGCACATCAGGGTCTTTGGGCAGCCAGGCGGCGACCTCTGGGCTGACCTTTTGGGGCTGTTTGATGGGTTGCTGGTGTTGGATGAGGGTGCGCACGCCCCACAATAGGCGATACTGGCGCGCAATCAGCGCGAGCGTCTTGAGCGCGGTCTCCTCCGCGCGCGCGCCCGCTTGGAACAGTAAACGCAGTTGGCGCATCGCCGCGTGCGCGTCGCGGGCGACCACCGAATCGACCAGCTTGAACACTTGGGCTTGCTGGCTGGGGCTGACGACCATATCGATATCCAGACGGCAGATTTCGCTGCGGGGTTCCACGAAGAGGATGACTTTTTGCAGTTCGGCGAGGGCGCGTTCGGCGACGCCGTCCACCAGAGTCTGCAGGTACTCGGCGTCTTCTGTGCGCAGCTGCTTGCCTGCCGCCTGCGCCGTCTCCACCAGCCGTCGCGCGAGCGTCGCCCCTGTCAGCGCAGTGAGCTTGACGACCATACCGCCCTGCTCCACCGCTTTGGTCAGGGCGTTCCAAGCGGCTTTTGCGCCCTCGCTCTCCTCAGCGGGCGCAGTTATCAGCACGAGGCAGGCGAATGGCGGCGTTTGCGGAACCAGTTTCGCAAGGGCTTGCAGGTCGCTTGCGCTGTAGCGGTTCACAGCCTGCAAGACAACCAGTCGCCGCTCGGCTTCCATCGGCACGGTCTGCACCAAGCCGCTCAGCATAGCGACGGGCGTCTCGCGGGCGTCCAGCACTGTTTCGTCCACGCTCCCCGAAGCGGTGTTCAACGCGCGCCGCAGCGCCGAGAGAAACTCACGCTGCTGTACCAGCTCCTCTCCTTCCAACAGGTAGACGCGGGCAGGCGCACGCCAGTCGCTTGCCCGAAGTTCCGTGAACCTCTTAGTTGCCATAGACCTTCCCACGCCCGTAGGCGAGCCACCTTAAGATAAGCCGTCGGACGCCGAGTTCCTGCAGGGCGAGCCGTTGGAGTTGGCGGATTCGCTGGGCGATTTCAGGCTGCAGCGCGTCGCGTCGCTCGGGCGCGGCGTAGAGGTACTCCATCAGCGCAGGGGTAAGCGCAGCCACCTCTGGGGCGACGCCGCTGCCCTGTTGGCGCAGGCGCGCGGCGGCGGATTCCAAGTAGGCGCGCGGCGTCTGACCCAGCGTAGGACGCTCCACACCCAACAGCCACAGCAAAAACACCAGACGCTGATAGAGCAACATCGGTCGGCTGACAGCCGCGCGGCGACCCCAACCCGCGCGCGGCGCGACCAGCACATACAAAATCGCCAGCGCCAAGACGATAATCAGCGCATCCAACATCCGCTGGAGCAGCCGACGACGCGCTTGCGCCGACTCCGCGCCCCCTTGCGCCTGCATCTCCGCCTCAGCAGCGTCGATGACAGCCGCGTTGCGCGTGGCGTCAAACGCGACCCAGCCCACACCCTCAAAATAGACCTCCGTCCACAGATGCCGATGCTCCTCGCGCACGACATACTCGTCGCCCTCACGCTCTTTCAAAATGAAGCCCGACGCCACACGCGCGGGGATGCCTGCGTACTGACATAGCACCGCCAACGCCGTCGCAAACTCCACACAGTAGCCCTGCTTCGCCTCGAACAGGAAATACTCCGCAGCGTCCACATCGGTCGGATAGGCTTCCACATTCAAGTTGTAGGCGGTGTTCTGCTCGATATAGCGCACGATTGCCATCACCTTGTCGTACTGGGTGGGTTGGTTGGCGGTGAGCGCAATTGCCAATTCTTGCAGTCGCTTACTGGTCGTTGCGATGACAGGGATACGGAAGGGGGATGTGGGCGCGGCGCGCAGGATGCGCGGGTCGTCGGTGGGCACATACGCTCTCACCGTGTATTGCTCGCCTGCGCCCAGCGGACGGTAGCTGGAGACGGCGTTGATTTGCCATGCGTATTGCAACGCGCGCACGGGCGCTTCCACTTGCAACGGCGTGCCCGGCGTGTAGAGATACCGATGCCAACCGCTGCTGAGGGTGACGGTAGCTTGTACCTGCCGAGAGGGGGGCGCGTCCAGCGGGCGTTGAGGCGCGAACACGCCCTGACGCAGCGGCGCCATCTCGCTCATAAAGTAGCGACCGCGATTCCAGCCGCGCCCCGTGTAGTAGTTGTACGACTCAATGCGCATATATTCGGGCTGCGCCGCGCCTTCCAATCGCACGCGCATCACTTCCAGCTTGCTCAGCGCGACCGCGCCCGCGCCTGCCTGCAGTTCGGGAGTCGTCTCACCAGCGCCGTTCGGGCGTAAGTTCGGTCGGAACGGCATGCCCACCACGAAACTCGAAATCAGCTGCCCAATCGTGAGCGCGAGAACGGGCGCCAACACGAACGCGGTTATGCCTGCAAACAGCCCACTCCCCAGCACCGCGCGCACCGCGTAGCCCGTCTCCAAGCGCGGCTGTGCAAGCCCCCACTCCAGCCGATGGCTCGCCAACATCAAAAACAGCATCGCCAGCAACATCAGCGCAAACAGCCACAGAATCTGCGTCGCCAGCATGTAGGTAGCAATCAGCCCGAACAACGCCAGCGCAGGCACGCTCTGGAACACCAACGAGTTCATCGTGAACATCAGCGCACTGCGCAAGCACAAATACCACAAAAACGATAAACTGAGGTACGACTCAATAGCAGGGTCGGTCACGACTCCGAACAGGCTGTTGAGGAACGACTGCCCCACGACACACAGCGCGGCAATCAGCGCGTCGGACACGCCCACCAAAATCCGCGCGTTCTCCGACAGCGCGAAACGGCTCGCCCACGCGCTGAACGCCACGCCAACCGACGCCAAGAGAACGAACGGCGTCCCAGAAAACTCCGACACACGCGCCAACTGCACCACCAGCACGCACGCCAGCGTCAACAGCCACACCGCCCCATACGCCGCTAACGGGGGCGAGCCACTCGATTCCGTCCGAACCTGCGCCATCAGTAGTTATACGATTCTACCCGCTTAGGCGTTCGCAAAACAAACCGCCACACGGAGCGTCTATAAGATGTGGTATACTTTACCATGAAACACCCTTACAGGAGGAGACCATCATGAAACGAATCGCTTTACTGATTGCGACAATCGCTTTGGCGGCGTTGACGCCGCTGTGGGCGCAAGACGCGCCTACGGGCAACGATGATAAGGGACCTGTGGTACAGCCACAGGCGCAGCCAACGCGCGGTGATGTGCTGGCGCCCAGCAACCTTGCAACCCGCCTGAACCTCAACGAGGAACAGCGCGCCCGTATCGAGGGACTCTGGAAGCAGTATAACGACCGCACAGAGCAAATCCGACGCGACACCTCGCTGACCTCCGAGCAGCGCATCACGCGCCTGCGCCAAGCACGCGAAGAGTATGTGCGGCTCGTGCGCACCGTGCTGAACGAAGAACAGCTCAAGAAATTTGAAGCGTTGCTGGATGAGCAGTCGCCTGCGCTCAGCAGTCTGGCGAACATGCGCCTGACGCCTGAGCAGATGGAGAAAATCCGCGAGATTGTGCAACGCTACAACGCTATTCGCCAGCAAATCACCCAAGACACCTCGCTCACGCCCGACCAACGCTCGCGCCGCCTGCAGGAACTGAACCAGCAGATGATGCAGGAAATCCGCAATGTGCTGCCCAAGAACCTGCAGGAGCAGTGGGACAAGGCGACCAAGCGCGACCAGCAGCAGCAGGGCGAGCAGAAGGAAGAGAAGAAGGAAGAAAATAAGGGCGACAACCCGCCCCAGAACCCTTGACAGGTGCGCCCCTACGCCAATAACCAAGTAGGGGCAGACACGCAGGTCTGCCCCTATGAGAGGGCGCATATCCCTGTGTAGGTGCAGGTACCCCCTCCTTTAGGTTCCCCCTGCTTGCAGGGGGAACCAATTGAGAAAAATCGGTTCCCCCTTTTCAAGGGGGAACCTGCAGGAGGGGGTTCCCCATACAACAGGCGAATTTTCGAACAGCCTCGCCGGCGGTTGTCTCACCAACATCGGGTTGGTGTAT
>CALGZO010000002.1 GCA_937934465.1 uncultured Fimbriimonadales bacterium
CTTAACTCAACCATCGGCGCGTCTCTATCCACCTGAACGGTTTGACGCGGCGGCAGGCTCCCGATGTACCAACTGCCACGGGAGGTGATTATGCGGGCATTGTGGAGCGAGTAGGGCAGACGATTGGTAAGCGTTCCGACCGGTTGGGATTTGCGTGCGCGTTGCTCAATGCGCAACGCCCCCTCCACCTGACCCTGCAGTTGCACGGCGCGCGTGTAGCGGAACCACTGGAAGCTCAGGTTGGTCACGCGGTAGCCCTCCACGCGCGTCGGCTCGCCTTGGATTGTGCGCATCGTTGCGCCTTGCGCCACATTCGCATAGTCGGATGTGCCCGCCTCCACCATATCGCTCTGCTCGAACTGCAGGTCGTACACCCCTGCGCGTGGGAAGAAGAAGAGCGCGCTGTTGATAGCGTAGGCGTCGCGGTCGCCCGCACGCGCCACGATGAGCGTCTTGACATCGCTGGAGAGCGACTGGCGGTACAAATCGCCCGCCAAGCGCCATAGCACGCCGACAAACGCCAGCGCAATCAGCGGCGTGACGACCCAAGCCCAGTCCAACGCGCGCAGCCGTTTCAACACAAAGTAGTTCACAGGCACGACCAGCAAGAAGTAGATTCCCAAAAGAATCACTATTAGCCCTGCGCTGGGCGGCTTGATATCAATCGTTTGACGATCAAGGGCGCCGCCGTTGCGCGTGTCGCCGCTTTGTTCCTGATGGGCAGCGGCAATAAAGGCGCTCGGGGCGAAGTTGGCGACCTGGTCGAGCAGGCGTTGCCACAGTCGGGCGCGGGCGTCGTAATCGCGCAGGGGGGCATCCATCGGGTTGAACGCCAAGAACATAATCGCGCCCAGCCCGTAGGCGCGCACGGCGACGAGGGGGACGCCCTCTTGACGGAGTAGCACGCGCCCTGCACGGGGGGTGGACTGCGTCAGCGTCGCCGCGCCTTGAGGCGGGCGAGCGCGCAGCCAATCGCCCAGCGCGCGCAACTGATTGACCGTGCGCGCGCCCTGCGGCGTCACGGGGAGCCACTCCCGCAAAGTGGGGTTCTGCAGGTAGACCGCGCCTGCGCCGCCAGGCACAATCAGCAAGCCGCCCAACATCACCCACTGACGCAGCGCGTTCCACTGCTCCGCACGCAGACGCTCCGCGCCAGCGTCTAATATAATCACACGCACGCCGCTCAGCGCAATCAACTGTTCGGGCAACAGCTCGGGACGGCAGTAAGCGACTTTGTAGACGCCTTTCAAGGCGCGACCACGAACACTGTTGAAGGCATTAGGAACGGGAGGTGTGCGCACCTGCTCCAGCACATTCAGACCGCCTATCGCGTCGCTCACCAGCACGGCAAGTTGGTCGTATTCCAAGACCTCTCTTATCGGTTGGCGCGCTCCGACACTGACTCCGCGCGCGGTGAAGCGCACCGTCACCATGTCGCCATACGACCCCACGATGGGCGCGGCGATAATCACTTTACGCGAGCCTGCGGGCAGCTCCAGTGGGTACTGATACTCGCGTCGGTAGCCGAACCCACCCAGCGAGATGGTCAGCACGCCCTGATAGCTGCCCGATTGTGACTGCAGCTCTACAGCGATAGGGAATGCGCCGTTGACGGCGGGACAATCGCCCAGCAGCGGCTGCACGCGCAAATCCACGGGCGATTGCCCCCACAGCAAGAGCAACGCTCCCCAAAACCCCAAGCCGAACACCCCACGCCACATGGCGGCAATTCTTACGCCGTGCAAGAGCAGACTCCTGCTATGTGGCGGTTCTCGTCATCTCGAATCGGCTGTAGAGCCACGCCACGCCTATCAGCGCGACGCCCAACCCTGCGAAGCTGAGGGCGCGATAGGGCATCTCCAGAAAGCCCAAATCGTACAGGAAGAGTTTGCAGGTGGTGAGGGCGAGTGCGCCCAGTCCCATCAGTCGCAGGGCGCGAAGTGCGGCGCGCACGCCGCCGTAGAGTAGCCCTGCGCCCATCAGCGTCCACTCCAGCGATACGAGCAAGTGCGCCAGCGGCGCGCCGCGCTTGCCCTGCAGCTCAAAAGCGTAGAGCGTCTGCTCCGCGCTGAACCACGCGAACGCAATCACCAACCCGCCCGCGCCCAGCTGCGCCAGCGCTGCTCTCGGGAAGATGGCGTCCATCGGCGAGCTCGGCTGCGTGCGCAGGTGTCGGTTCAACTCGTACAGCGCCACACTCGCGCCCGCCATCCAGCCCAGCCACGCGACGCCATGCTCGTTGAGCAACGGCAGCGCGGTGCGTATCGGCTGCGAAATCACGCCCCACAGCGCAACCGATGCGCCGAACGCCATCAGCACGCCAAAACCGTAGATGATACGCAACCCGTTACGCAACGCCGTCATAATCAGAGCCGCCGCGAACAGGCTATACAGAAACGCCTGCGCCGACGGCTGGAACTGCACGGCAATCGCCGCCGCGAGACAGATGACGCCCAGCGTGGCGAAACTCAACGCAGCAGGCGCGTCCTGCCGATGATACATCCACCAGCTGACCAGTATATAGATTGCGCTAAAACTTGCAAACAGCGCGCCCGGGTAGTCGCCCCACGCCTCGCGCGAGAGCGCGTAGCCCGCAGGTAGGTACACAATACTCGCCAGCACGAACTGCCCCAAGCTGAACTCGTGGACGGCGCGTCGGCGCAGCACATCGGGCAGCAGGTAGACAACGCCGAACATCCCATAGTAGAGGGTAATGAACCCCAGCGTGATGAGTCGATACTCTGCCTTGTAGTTGCCTAACGCCCAGCCGTACAGGAGTATCACGGTGGACGCGAGGCACACCGCTTGGTGCGCCCGCCACTCGCGTGCGCTGGCGATACTTAGCATGCCCAAGTTCAGCGCGGTCAGGTAGCCGAAGAAGTTGAGAGGGCTACCGCCGCCGTTGCCGTCGTTTAGCCAGATAGGCGCAGCGAACCCGCCCAGCGTCGCCACAATCGCCAGCGTCTGCGAGTTGCGCCGCCACGCCAGCGCGACGCCCAGCGCGGTGGTCGCCGCCATCGCCAAGAACGCGCCTGCGAAAGTGAACAGCTGATACCGCTCCCAGCCTGCCCAAGTGGTCAGGTAGAGCGTAGCCAAGCCTGCGCCCATCAAGCCGTCCACGAACCAGCCTTCCGAGCGACGCCGCGCCAAGCCGCCCAAGCCCAGCAACGCGAACCCGCCAAGATAGCCCAGCGCGAGCCGACCCTCAGGCGATAGGCGCGTCCACGCCCAACCCATAAAAAACGCCGCCGCGAGCAGTATCAGCGTAATCCCCGTGTAGAGGGCGACCTTGCCGCCCAGCAACCGCTCGAACCACTGCAAGCTCGCGTCGCCTGCCGACGGGCTGACGCTCGAAGGTTCAACAGAAGGTCGCAGGGCAGCCGACGGAGCGGACGGCTCGGTGGGCGTCTTCGGCGCGGCAGGAGACGACGGTTGAGACGCCTGCGCCGACTCCGCCGCCATACGCCGCTCCAACTCACGCACCCGATCGGCAAGCGCGTTCAACTGCGCCTTAATCTGTTCCAGTTCACGACGCGACTGTTCCGACACTTTAAACACCTCCGAACTATACATACGCATCCTTTTGCATGCTTCCTGTAGGACTTTAGTCCTAAATGTGAAGTATAATACCGTTATGAGCCGAGAGTTGCCGAAGCGCGTGTACGGTAAGACGGGCGTGCAGATGCCGATACTGGCGTTAGGGGGCGCGGGCGTGCTGCAGGATATAACTCGCAAGCGCGATGCCATCGAGATTATCCGCGAAGCGGTCAACGCGGGCATCTACTACTTGGACACCGCGCAGCAGTATCGTGACAGCGAGCTGATATTTGGCGAGGCTATTGAGGGGATGCGCGACAGGGTCTTCCTCAGCACGAAGAGCGATAAGCGCACCTACGACGGCGCGTGGCGCGAGCTTGAAAGTAGCCTCAAACGCCTGCGCACCGACCGACTGGAGCAGTGGATTGTGCATCATGTCTCTTACCCGCGCGAGATTGAGCAGCTGTTCGCGTCCGACGGCGCAATCAGAGCGTTCCAGCAAGCGAAAGAGCAAAAAATCGTGAAATATGTGGGCATTTCGGGGCACCACGACCCTGAAGTGCTGAGAACGGCGATGGAGCGGTTCCCGTTCGATATGACGCTGATACCGCTCAACCCGACCGAGCCGCACCATCCGCGCGCGTTTACGCGCGAGTTTCTGGACTACGCGCGTCGCAAGGGCGTCGCGATTGCCGTGATGAAGGTGATGGGCGTCGGGCGGCTGGTCGGCGAGGGCAAGTTCACTGTGCGCGAGCTGTTCCGCTACGCGCTGAGCTTTCCCATACACACTGCGGTCATTTTGCCGAACAGCCTGCGCGAGTTGCGCGAGTTGGTGCAAGCGGCGCGCGAGTTCACGCCGATAACCCCTGCCGAGCGCAGCGCATTAGAAGAGCGGGGCAAGCCGCTGGCTAACCAAGTCGCGGGAATGTACCACCAGTGGCCCTAATCGAAGATGTCGAACAAATCTTCCAGCCAGTCGCGTTTTTTGCGTCGTTTGCGTTTGTGGCGGTCGTCGTCTTCGTAGTCGTCGTCTTCGTAGCGTGGGGCAGGGCGGCGCGGCTCGGAGCGATGCGGCGCTGGGTGGGGCGCTGGCGGCGCGGCGCGCTCGACGCCATGCATCTCCTGCAGATGACGCTCGATAATCTTGTCCAGCTCGCCCCTATCGAGCCACACGCCCCGACAAGTAGCGCAGTAATCGATCTCTATGCCTGCTCGCACGGCTATCTGGAGCGGTTCGTTGCACACAGGGCATTTCATAGCGGTACTCCTAACTCAGTCCGTACACGGGTATCGCGGCGCCGTGGATGGCGCGCGCGGCGGGCGAGCAGAGGAACATGATGACCTCGCCGATGGCTTCGGGCGACACCCAGCGGCTGAAATCGGCGTCAGGGCGCGCCGCGCGATTGGCAGGCGTGTCGATAGTGCCTGGCAAGACGCAGTTCACTTGAACGCCGTACTCTTTGAGTTCGGCGGCGAGCGTTTCGGTGAGCCGTATCACGCCCGCTTTGGCGGCGCAGTAGCCCGCGCCGCCGCCGAAACCTGCCAGCCCCGCCCTGCCAGAGATATGCACCATCGCGCCGCCGCCTGAGCGCACCAGCAGCGGCGCAATCGCCCGCGAGACCAGAAACGCCGTGCGCAGGTTCATATCCAACATCTGCTCCCACGCATCCACGGGCGTCTCATGCACGGGCGGACCCGCCGTGAAGCCGCCGACTGTGTTCACCAGCGCGTAGAGCTTGCCGAAACGGTCGTCCACCGCGCGTGCGAGGCGGTCGCAATCGTCGGGCGAGCGCAGGTCAACCCCGCCGACGAGCAAGTGGCGCGTATCCAACGCAAGGTCGGCAAATAACTGGTGGAGCAGCGTCTCCTCACGGGCGCACAGGGCGAGCGTCGCGCCCGCCCCCTGAAACTGCCGAGCGACCGCACGCCCCAACGCCCCCGTCGCGCCCGTGATAAGCACTACCTGGTCGCTAAAGTCATAGGTAAGCATCATCAGCCTTCGCTATCTTCGGCGAACGGGTAGGTCGGCAAGTGGATGCGCAACGGCTTGTCCACGCGATAGCCCAGCGCGTAGTCGGCTTGGAGCAGAGTGTGGATTTCCGAAGTGCCCTCGTAGATTGTGGCGCCTTTGCTGTTGCGGTAGAACCGCTCCACAGGGTACTCATCGGAGAAGCCGTAGGAGCCGAAGAGCTGCACGGCGGCGTTGGCGGCGCGTTGCGCGGCTTCCGTGCTGTACCACTTCGCCAGCGAGGTCTCGCGCGTGTTGCGCAGCCCCACATTCTTCATCCAGCCGACCTTCTGGTAGAGCAGGGCGCTGATTTGATAGTCGGCTTCCATCTGCGCAATCTTCTGCTTGATGAGCTGATGCTCGGCGAGCGGCTTACCGAAGGTTTTGCGCTCTTTGGCGTAGCGGACGGACTCGTCCAAGCAAGCGCGGATGAGCCCCGCCGCGCCCGCCGCGACGGTGTATCGCCCCTGATCGAGGGCGAACATCGCGATTTTGAAGCCTTCGCCCTCCTCGCCGATGCGATTTTCGAGGGGTATTTCGACATTCTCGAACACCACGCCGCCCGTGTTGCCCGCGCGCACGCCGAGCTTGCCTTTGAGCGTGTAGGGCTGCACTCCGGGGCGCTCGCGCTCCACGAAGAACGCGCTCATGCCCGAATGGTCGCGTTGAGCCTTCTTCTCCATGTCGGTCCACGCCACCACCAGATACTGGTCGGCGACTTCGGCGAGCGAGATCCAGATTTTCTCGCCGTTGAGGATGTATCGGTCGCCCTCACGGCGCGCGGTGGACTGCATCCCGACCACATCGCTGCCTGCGTTGGGTTCCGTGAGGCAGAACGCGCCGAGCCGTTCGCCCCGCGCTTGGGGGATGAGCAGGCGACGCTTCTGCTCCTCGTTGCCCCACGCCATCAGCGTCATCGCGGTCAGCCCCACATGCACCGACATCACCACGCGCAGGAAGGTGTCGCCGTACTCCAGCTCCTCGCAGGCGACGCCCAGCGCGATGTAGTCCAGCCCCGAGCCGCCCCACTTGCGCGGCACACAAATGCCGAGCAAGCCGAGCTCCGCCATACGCTGATAGACCTTGGGGTCTGCCCCATGTCGATCCCACTCGCGGATGTGGGGCTTAACCTCGTTCTCCACAAAGCGTCGCACGGTATCGCGCACCATCAGGTGCTCCTCAGAGAGTGTGAAGTCCATAATAACTGCCTCCTTACGGCTTAGATTGTACCTAAACGCCGAGCGTTCTGCTCCATGCAGGGAAGGCGACACAGAAGGTCGTTCCGACGCCCTCCTCGCTGTCTAAGGTGATGAATCCGCTGTTCTGTCGGACAATCCCGTAGACCGTCGCCAAGCCCAGCCCCGTGTTGCCGACGCCCTTAGTGCTGAAGAACGGCTCGAAGATGCGCTCGCGCAGGTGTGGCGGGATGCCTGCGCCTGTGTCGCGCGCTTCCAGACACACATAGTCGCCAGGCGGAATCTGCTCTTCGGGCGCGACGGCGTTCGGGGGGGCTTGAGTGAAGGTCTTTCGGAGAGTTGTCAGGGTCAGCACGCCGCCTTTGGGGAGCATGGCGTCGCGGGCGTTCACGGCTAAGTTCATAATCACCTGTTCCAACTGCGTGGGGTCGATGTAGATTGTGGCGTCGGCGTCTGTAAGATGTATCTCCAAGCGCACTGTCTCGCCCAGAGTGCGCTCGAGCAGCGGCGCGAGGTCGCGGACGACGCGGTTCAGGTCGGTGGGTTGCGGTTGCGTGAGTTGTTTGCGGGCGAATCCGAGCAGTTGGCGGACGAGGTTCGCCGCGCGCTCGCTGGCTTCGATGATGCGTTGCAGGTCGGCTTGGGCAGGGTGGTCTTGGGGTAGGCGCGTCTGCGCGAGCTCCGCGAAACCTAAGATGGCGGTGAGCAGATTATTGAAATCATGCGCGACGCCGCCCGCGAGCTGCCCGATGCTCTCCATCTTCTCGGCGTGGAACAGTCGCTGCTCCAGCAGCTTGCGCTCGGTGATATCGATGTCGGCGCACACGAAGTGCGTGTGATGGTCAAAGCTGATGGGGAACAGCGACGAGAAGACATAGCGTTGCTTACCGTCAGCGGTGCGCACGCGCCACTCGCGGATAGGCGCAGGTTCGTGGGTCTGCGCAACCTGCTGCAGCATCTCCATAAACTCACGGTGCTGCTCGGGAGTGAACAGCGAACCCTCCAGCGTCTTGCCCAGCATTTCAGATTCCGAATAGCCATAGATGCGTTCGGAAGCGCGGTTCCAAGACAGCACACGCCCCTGCTCATCCAGTATCTGCATAGCGAGGCTGGGCGCGTTGTCTATGATGGCGCGGAGTTGTTTATAGGCGTGATTGAGCCGTTGCGCATACTCGCGCTGCTGCGTGAGCGCACTGGCGACCACCATAAACACGCTGAAGTTGAACAGGGTGAAAAACCAGCCGACGAGGAACTCTGGGAGCTGGATGGGCGACTCGGCTCTCCAGCGAGCGACCTCCTCGCTAAGCATTATTATAATTACTAAACTCATCCACGAGACGCCGCGCTGCTGGAAGATGAAGGTAGCCGCGACGAAGGCAGGCAGCACGATGGTCAGCGACGGACCTTGCACCCAGCCGATTTTGTGGATGTAGAAGCCCAACGACACCGAAGCCATGCCCAGCAGGGTGAGCATCGCCAGCAGCGCGTATTCGCGCTTGCGCATGCGCCAATTGTTCCACCAAGTGAGCAGCAGCCCGCCCAGCACCAGATGCCCCAAAAAGTCGCCCATCCAGCGGTGCAGCACAGAAATATGCCACTGGTCAGCGGGCGTGAGGTTGTAGGCAACCCTCAAGCCTGTGTTGAGAAGCGGGGAGATTATCGAGACGAGGGCGCATAGCGCAAGGAACAGCACTCCATCGCGCCAGTGGGGCAGGCGTGGGTGGATGTTCAGAGCGCGGATGAGCCATGCGCCCACGCCTGCTTGGAGCATCACGGGGACTGCGCTCAGGAACGCTAAGTCTGCAAGCCCCCAAGCGCGCCATACGATGAACCCTACGCCCAGCCCCGCGCCCACCAGCCCAATCGGGTAGCCCCACCAGTAAGTCAGCCCCAGCGCCACGCCTGCTGGCAGCCAGATAGTGCTGCTACGGTCGGGTAGGAACGCTAACTCGAGGCTAAGCCATGCGGTCAGCACATACGCCAGCGCAACTACTGCCGTTCTCAACACTGCACGGGCGACAGTGGATAGCTGCGGAGTCATCGTAATCGTCGTTAGGCGTTAGGGGCGCAATTCCTGCAGGAGTATGTCGCGGATGCGTTCGCTGGCGCGTCCGTCGCCGTAGGGGTTCACGGCGCGCGCCATTTGGGCGTAGGCGTCGGCGTCGGTGAGCAAGCGCATCGATTCCGCCACAATCCGCTCGGCGTCGGTTCCGACCAGCTTTGCTGCGCCTGCCGCCACGCCTTCGGGACGCTCGGTGGTCTCGCGTAGCACCAGTATCGGCTTGCCGAACGCGGGGGCTTCCTCCTGCACGCCGCCTGAGTCGGTGAGGATAAGGTCGGCGCGGCGCATTGCGTGAACGAACGGCGCGTAGTCCAACGGTTCGGTCAGCAGGGCGCGCGGGTGATTGCCCAGAACCGCAGTGAGCGTCTCGCGCACGCGCGGGTTGCGATGCATCGGCAGCAGCAGCAGCAGGTCGTCGAGGCGTTGGAGCAGCTCGTGCGCGGCGCGGGCGATGTTCGCCATCGGCTCGCCCCAGTTCTCGCGGCGGTGCGTGGTCAGCAAGAGGACTCGCCCTGAATGCGTGAGGGCGCGCTGCAAGGCTGGCTCGCTCGGCTCGTAGGGCTGCTGCGCCACCCACTGCACCGCGTCGATGCCCGTGTTGCCCGTAATCCAGATGCGCCCAGCGGGGATATATTCCTGCAGCAGGTGCTGACGCGCGGTCTCGGTGGGGGCGAAGTGGAACTCGGCGAGCGGCGCGGTCAGGCGACGGTTCATCTCCTCGGGGAACGGTTGGTACTTGTCATAGGTGCGCAACCCTGCCTCCACATGCCCAAACGGGACGCGATGATAGAACGCCGCCAACGCCGCGGCGAAGGTAGTGGTGGTGTCGCCCTGCGCCAGCACAACATCGGCGGGCAACTCGCGCAGCAGCCGATCCAGCCCCTCCAGCGTGCGCGTGGTAATCTCGGTCAGCGTCTGCTGCGGCGTCATGATGTTGAGGTCGGCGTCGGGAGTGAGACGGAACAGGCGCAGCACCTGGTCGAGCATCTCTCGGTGTTGACCCGTCGCAATCAGGCGCACCTCGAACGCGGGGTGTTGCTGCAGCGCGCGCACCACAGGCGCCATCTTGATGGCGTCGGGGCGTGTGCCGCAGATTGCCATCGCGCGAATAGGCGTCGACATCACCCAAAAGTGTACCAGACGGAGGGCGTTCGAGAAACGGGCTGCGCTGGTGGTAGAGACGCCTCGCTGCTGACAACGCAAAAACGCCATCCCCCTAAATGAATCCTCTTGCGCCCCCAACGCCTCTAACCCATCGGAAGCGCAACAAATCGCTTCCGAAAACTATTCACAGGGAGGTTATGCAGATGGCAACTATCACAAAAACCGCGATTAGCGTGACAGAGTTGGACCAGATGATCGAGCGAGGCGATTCGTTCCTGCTGCTTGATGTGCGCAATCAGGACGAGTACGAGCGCTGGAAGATTGAGGGGCGCAACCCCGTAGAGACCCTACACATCCCGTACTTCCAGTTTATAGAGAACGAAGAAGAGAACATCGCTCGTGTGCCGAAGGGCAAGCCGATTGTGGCAGTGTGCGCGAAGGGCGGTTCGTCGGAGTATGTGGCGAACCTGTTGCGCGAGCGCGGCTACGAGGCGATGAACCTCGAAGGCGGCATGATTGCGTGGGGCAACTACTACCGCGTGCGCCGCATCGAGGAAGTGAAGGATGTCGCCCTGTATCAGATTACCCGTGTGGCGCGCGGCGACCTCGCCTACGCCGTCGTGAGCAACGGCAAGGGCATCCTAATTGACCCCACCCGCCACACCGAGCAATACACCAATCTTGCCGAGCGCGAGGGCTTCGAGATTGTGGCAATCTTCGACACCCACGCCCACGCCGACCACATCAGCGGCGGTCCCAAACTCGCCAAAGAGCTGGGCGTGCCCTACTTCCTGCACCCCTACGACGGCATTCACCCGATTGATATGCTGCCCGCCGTCATCGAGTACGAGTTCCTGAAAGACAACTTCACCTTCCAGTTCGGCGACGCGACGCTGAAAGGCATCCACATTCCGGGACACACGCTGGGCAATATGGCGTTCTTGGTGAACGACCGCTACCTGTTCACAGGCGACTCGATCTTCATCGTGTCGGTGGCGCGTCCCGATCTCGGCGGGCGCGGGCAGGAGTGGGCGCCCATCCACTACGAGTCGCTCTACAAGAAGCTGCTTGTGCTGCCCGACGAGACGCTGGTGTTCCCTGCGCACTTCGCGACCGCAAGCCGCGAGGGTCGCCCCGACGGAACCTTCTACGACACGCTCGGCAACATCAAGCGCAACAACCCGCGCGAGTACCAAGCAAAGAGCAAAGAGGAGTTCATCGAATTCATGCTCAGCACTCTGCCTGTGTTCCCGCCGCAGTATGTGGACATCAAGCGCGTGAACGCAGGGCTGCTGGTTCCCGACGAGGAGAAGGCTCAGGAGCTGGAGCTGGGCAAGAATGTTTGCGCTCTGGCAGACGCTTACTGAGCGTACACCTCCTCCCCTCCTCCCAACGCACTGGGAGGAGGGGGCTTCTTGAACCCCCTTTCGCTCTTGCGCCGCCTACGCCAGCGCGTAGGCTCGGTTTTAATCATCTGACAGGAGGTAGACAGCGATGGCTACGCAGTCTGTAGAGAAACAAGTAGAGAAGCGTAATGTGATTTTAGACGCCTTGCTGGGCGCGCCTAACTGGCAGGGCGTTGTGCGCATATTGCCCGGCTTTCTGCTGTCGGTCGCGATTATGCTGGTCGCGATACCGCTTACGAATATGCTGGGCGCATGGGTGCTGAGTTTGCAAGGCATCGATCCGACGGGCAAATCCAGCCCCATCTCCGCCGTGCTGACAGCGATTGTGATAGGCATCCTGCTACGCAACCTGCTGCCGCTGCCCAAAGCCATCGAGGATGGCATCAAGTTCAGCACCACGAAGATCCTGCGGCTGGGGATTATCTTGGTGGGGATTAAGCTGAGCCTGATGGATGTGTTCAAGTTGGGCGCGTGGGGCATTCCTGTGGTCGCGACGGCGATTTTCGGCGGGCTGTGGTTCGTGTCGTGGTTCAACAAGCGGCTGAACTTGCCTGAACGGCTGGGCACGCTGATTGCGGCGGGCACGGGCATCTGTGGCGTGACGGCGATTGTGTCGGTCGCGCCCGCGATTAAAGCCGACCAAAAAGAGGTCGCCTATGCCGTAGCAAACATCACGCTGTTCGGCTTGGTGGGGATGTTCCTCTACCCCTACCTCGCGCCGCATATCCTGCACACCTCCGAGCAAATCGGGCTGTTCTTGGGCACGGCGGTGCATGAGACCTCGCAGGTGGTGGGCGCCGCGCTCACTTACAAAGAGGTGTTCAACGACGAGGTGGTGCTGAAAGCCGCCACAGTGACCAAGCTCACACGCAACCTGTTCTTGGCGATTGTCGTGCCGATGCTGTCGTACCTGTATCTGCGTCGGATGGCGGCGCAGGGCGCGGGCGACAGCGGCAAGATTAGCATCGCGAAGCTGCTCCCTGCGTTCATCTTGGGCTTCATCGCGATGGCGATTGTGCGCTCCATCGGCGATGCGCAGGTCGCCAACGGCTTAGCGTTCGGGATTTGGGACGCGGACGGCTGGAAAGAGTTCACCAAAGCTGTCGGCGAGACTTGGGGTTCGCGCGCGCTGGGTACGGCGATGGCGGCGGTGGGCTTGGCGACCTCGTTTAGCGTGTTCAAGGGCGTCGGGCTGAAACCGTTCCTCGTCGGCTTGGTCGGCGCGTTGCTGGTGGGCGTCATCGGCTGGGGCATGGCGTTTCTGCTCGGCGGGTTTGTGAAACTGTGATACAATAGGAGAGACGCCAATGAAACGCTGGCTCGTGTGGCTCACTTGGCTGATTGCGATTGCCGCGCTGTGGGGCGCGGTCTCCGCGCGGATAACACACTCGCGCACGGACGCCCACGCCTGCGAGAGCGTCATCTATTGGGAGTCGCCGCTGCTCAAGTAGCGGCTACTCCCACACCAGAAACGGGTTGAAACGGGTGTCGGTGTCGTACACATCGACGCCCTCGCGCGCCTTGAGGAACGCGACCACCGCGTAGGTGATAGGCGTCGCCATCGCCTCGTAGAGCGTCTTCGCGCCCCACTCGATGAGGCTAATCTTCACCAACTCGGCGACTGGGTAGACGCCCACGAACGCCACGACAGTGAAGATGGTCGTGTCCAGCAGTTGCGCAATCAGCGTGGAGCTAATCGTGCGCGTCCAGAGCCAGCGTCCGCGCGTGGCGATTTTGAGCTTCGCCAGCACATAGGCGTTGACGAACTCGCCGACCAAGTACGCCGTCAGCGAGGCGATGAGCAAGCGCGGCGCAACGCCCAACACCGCCTCATACGCCGATTGGTTCTCCCAGAACGGAGCCGGAGGCAGGGCAATCGCTCCCAAAATCACCAACGCCGCGAGCAGATTGCACGCAAAGCCAATCCAAATCACCAATCGCGCCCGACGATAGCCGTAGACCTCGGTCAGCACATCGCCGATAATGTAGCTCACGGGGAAAATCAGGATAGCGGACGACATCACCAGCCCGCCGAGACTGATAATCTTCGCGGCGATGATGTTGGACAGCACGAGGCTTACGATGAAGAGCGCGACCACCATCACAAACCAGATGGAGTAGCCGCGCTCGATGGCGCCGCTCAGTGAGACTTTGGGTGGGTTCCGCATCGGTCATCGCTGCAGCGCGCGCTGCACGAGTGCGGGGATTTCGCTGGGGGTGTCGGCAATCGGCACGCCCGCGTCGGTCAGCGCAGCGACTTTGGACTGCGGACTGCCCGTGCCGCCAGAGATAATCGCGCCTGCGTGCCCCATCCGTTTGCCAGGCGGCGCCGTGCGCCCCGAAATGAAGCCCACCACAGGCTTGGTCATGTGGCGTTTGATGTAATCGGCGGCAATCTCCTCGTCTGAGCCGCCAATCTCGCCCACCAGCACCACCGCTTCTGTCTGTGGGTCTGCCTCGAACAGGGGTAGCACATCGGCGAAGGTCGTGCCGATAATCGGGTCGCCGCCGATGCCAACGCAGGTCGATTGCCCCAGCCCTGCCTGCGTAAGCGCGTACACGATTTCGTAGGTCAGCGTGCCGCTGCGCGAGACCAAGCCGATGCTGCCCTTCTTGAACAGCATGCCGGGCATGATGCCCACCTTGCACGCTTCGGCGGTGGTCAGTCCGGGGCAGTTCGGACCGATGACTCGGCTCTGCGTGCAGCGTTTCACATAACTCATCACGCGCACCATCTCTTGCACGGGGATGCCTTCCGTGATGCAGACGATGAGTTCGACGCCTGCATCGGCGGCTTCCATGATTGCGTCGGGCGCGAACGGCGCAGGCACGAAGATGCACGACACATTCGCGCCTGTCTCACGCACCGCCTGCTTGACCGTATCGAACACGGGCACGCCCGCGACCGCCTGACCGCCTTTGCCGGGCGTCACGCCTGCGACCACCTGCGTGCCGTACTCAATCATCTGGCGCGTGTGAAACTCTCCTTCGCGCCCCGTGATGCCCTGAACTAAAATTTTGGAGTCTGCGTCCACTAAGATAGCCATGCGTACACTCCTTGTCGGCAAGATTGTACCTAATCGCGGTTGGGCGTGCGCCGCGCCTCTATTGTGAACGACAGCCCCATCGCGTTGATTGTGCCTGTGAGCCTATCGCCCGCGACGACGGCGTTGACCGTGATGCTCATCCCGCCCATTTCGAGGGTGAGCGTGAGCGTATCGCCGTCGGGCGCGGCGATGCTGAACTCTTGCGAACCCAGCAGCGTCTCCAGCGTCCCGACGAGCTGTCCGCCCTCTTGGCGGATGCGCAGGGTGAACGGCACGCCTTCGGGGGGCAAGGGGTCGCCGCCAGTGATTGTGCCTTGCCACACGCCTGCGAAGCTGGGCGTCGCTGCGCCCTCGCGCGGCTGATTAACGGGTTGCTCGCGCTCCGCACGCCGCTCATCAAACACCGACTCCGCACGCAACCCCTTCAGGTACTCCTGACGCTCTTTCTCCAGCTCCTCGCGCCACGCACGGTCGCGCTCGATGTCGAAATACAGCACGCCGTCGATGAAGGTCTTCTCGCACACGGCGTAGCCGCTGAGCGGGTGGTCGCTCCACAACGCCAAATCCGCGTGCTTGCCCGCCTCGATGGAGCCGACATAGCGGTCGACGCCGAGCTGCTTGGCGACATTCAGCGTGACGAACTTGAGGGCTTCCACCTCAGGCACGCCGCCGTACTTGACGGCTTTAGTCGCTTCGGTGTTCATGCGCCGTGCGAGCTCGTTGCTGTCGGAGTTGAAGGTCACCACCACGCCGCGCTCCCACATAATCGCGCCGTTATGGGGAATGGCGTCGTACACTTCGATTTTGTACGCCCACCAGTCGGAGAATGAGGACGCGCCCGCGCCGTGCCGTGCAATCTCGTTGGCGACCTTGTAGCCCTCCAGCACATGTTGGAGCGTACCCACGCGCACGCCGAACTCCTCACACACGCGCAGGAGCATCAGAATCTCGTCTTGGCGGTAGCTGTGGCAGTGGATGAGCCGCTTGCCCTCCAGTATCTCCACCAGCGCGTCCAGTTGCAGGTCGCGTTGTGGGGGCAGGGGGCGTTTACCTGCGCGGTACTCCTCCCAGTGGCGTTTGTAATCCAGCGCGGCGAGGAACCGCTCGCGAATCACCTGCTCCACGCCCATGCGCGAGGCAGGGTAGCGTTGCGGACCGGGCGTGCGGAAGTTGGAGCGTTTCACATTCTCGCCCAGCGCGAACTTGATGCCTGCAGGGGCTTCCGTGAAAATCATCGCGTCGGCGGTCTTGCCCCAGCGCCACTTGACCACGATGCTCTGCCCGCCAATCACATTCGCCGAGCCGTGAAGCACCAGCGCGCTGGTCAATCCGCCCGCGAGCTGACGATAGATGTTCACATCCTCCGGGTTCAGCACATCTTGGATGCGCACTTCGGCGGTGCAGACATTCGTGCCCTCGTTCACGCCGCCGCTGATTGCCGTGTGCGAGTGGCAGTCCATCAGTCCGGGCGTGAGGTGCTTGCCCGTGCCGTCGACGATTCGGGCGTTGGGCGGCGCGGTGAGGTTCCTGCCCACCGCCGCGATTTTGCCGTCCACAATCAGCACATCGGTGTTGGGCAGGGGTTTATCGTGGACAAGTGTCCACACGGTGGCGTTGCGGATGAGCCAAGTGTTGTGTTCGTCGGGAGGTGGGGGCATGATGGGCGTCAGTTTCACGCGGGGCAGGGTAGGCGCGTCCTCGGCGGTTGCGCCCTGCTCGGCGCGTTCTTGAGGTGGCTCGTCCTGCTGTATCCCTGCCTCGCGCGGCGTATCTTGGCGCGGCGGTACGCCTGCGGTAAGATGCTCGGTACACGAGTCTTCGCAGTGGTGCGCCTCGTGGTCGTGGCTGTGCATGTGGGTCAGCGTGCTGCCGTGCGCGTGGTGGTAGCAGCAGGAGGCTTCGTGCAGGCTGCTGGTGTTCTCGGCGTCCCAGTCGCGCGGGCGGCGGAACGGCGGCGTCGGGGACGCGGCGGCGGTCTGTGTCGCCTCGCTGAGTTTATAGCGTTTGCCGTCCGCGAACACGAACTCGATGCGGGCGCGCGGTTCGAACAGCTCCCCTCGCACGACCACGAAACTCGCCGTCTTGCCCACCGCGAGGTCGCCGAACTTGTCTTGGATACCGAGCAGCTCGGCGGGTGTGAGCGTGAGGGCGCGCAGTGCGGCGTCTTTGGGCAAGCCGTTCGCGATTGCCGTGCGGATGTTGCGCAGCAGGCGTTCAGGGTCGCCCAGCCCCTCGGTCGTGAAGGCGAAGCGCACGCCCTGCTCGTGCAGGATTGCGGCGTTCTGATAGGCGAGGGCGCGGTTGCGCAGGCTGGTAAGCGTCGGCGGGCTGAGCGGGTCGTAGCTGCGCAGCGGTTCGGGCATCTCCATGCTCAGCAGCACAGGGATCTCGCGACGCTTGAGCTCTCCAGCGACCTTCGCCGCCTCCTGTCCGCCCACGATAATCACGCGCAAGTTGAACTCGTCGGCGATGCGCAGCACGCGGCGGATGTCCTCGGCGTTGTTGGCGATGGCGAGCAGGGGCTGTTTGCGCTCCAGCACGGGTTGCAACGCTTCCAGTGCGCGGTTCATCGCGGGGCGGGGCTTGCCGTTCGGGTCGCGCTGGTAGGCCTGCCACACCTGCGCTTGGTGCTGCGCGTCGTAGAGGGTCTGGCGCACGAGGGCAATCGCGCCCATCAGCGAGCTGGGGTAGCCGCTCCCACCCTCAAACGCGCCGCGCCCGCGCAGGTTCAGCGCCACGCCGTACTGGGGCACGATGACCAACTCGGCAGGCGCGCCCGTGTTGAGGCTAATCACCGCGCTCTGACCGCTCATGATGCCGTGCGGCGGGGCGATATGCGCCGCGACGAACCCTGCCCGACGCCAACGCGCCCACTGACCGCTGTCGGGCTGCACAAGCACCGTCGCCAGCCGCTCAGGACGAATCTGAGGGTTGCGGTGCGTGTTGCCACGCTCATAACTGGCGTAGGCAGAGTCGCTCGCCTGCGCGGGCATGCCGAGACTGCTGAACGCATCGATAAAGCCGGGGTAGACCGTGTGTCCGCTCGCGTCGATGACCTCCGCGTCGGCGGGGATGGGGGTATTGGCATCGCCCAGCGCCACAATCACGCCGTTGCGCACCACTATCACGCCGCCTTCAATCGGCGGCGCACTGTTGGAGACGATTTTCGCGCCGCGTAGGGCATACACATCGGGCAGTCGGTAGGGCGTATCCTGCGCCTGCGCCCAAACGAACATAAGCAACCAGCCTGCACATAGGAGCCATCGCTTCATAACAAACGCCCGATTCTGCGCAGGCGAAACTTTTCCTGCCTTTGTGCAACCTCGCATCGGCGTCGCTGACCCTCGCAGGCAGGGGAAACCTAAAGAATAGGAGGCAATTTTCACCAAACCCTAACAATTAACAGGCAGGAGACCGACGCTCGATGCGTATATACACATAGGGCGTGCAACCAGCCCGTGTTGCACGCTGTCTAACAGGTAGGTGAGAACGAGGTGCGATTGGGGCTACTCCTGCTGATGCTGCTCGGTTCGCTGCTCTATCAGGGCTGCTGGGAAGAGCCGCGCTTCATGGCGGCGCACGCCGCCGCTACGCCCAAGCAGATAACGGGCGACTCGGTGCGCCTGCACTATCGCAAGGTGGGCGGCGTGCCTGTACGCTACATCGTCGCCGATTTGAACAATCCGTATGTGCGTGTAAGCGTCGTCACGGCGCAGCAGCTCGGCACGGACGAGTCGATATGGGAGTTGCTGGCGCGTTCGCGCCCGACCGCCGCCGTCACGGGCACTTACTTCAGCACAAGCAGCAAGCTGCCCGTGGGCGATATAGTCATCGAGGGCGAGCGGGTGCATTTCGGCGGGGTGGGCACTGCGCTCTGCATCACCTACGATAACCATGTGCGCTTCATTCGGCAGAAGCTCCACCGCCAACGCGACTGGAGCAACTATCGCCTTGTATTGGGAGCAGGTCCGCGCCTGCTGCAAAACGGGCGCGTCTCGCTTTACCCGCCCGGCGAGGGGTTTCGCGACAGGCGTGTGTACGCCTTAGGCAAGCGCGTCGCGGTGGGCGTCACGAAGCATAATAAACTGATACTGGCAGTGGTGGAGCAACCTATCTCGCTGCGTCGCTTGGCGCAGGTGATGCGTGCGTTGGGGGCGGTGGACGCGATTGCGTTAGACGGCGGCGGCTCCAGCACGCTCTACTACCGACGCGAGGTGAAGGTGTTGCCCAAGCGCAAGTTGACGAACTTGCTGGTCATCTACGAAGACCACGCCGAGTACGAGGCGCGCGTGGCGCGGCTCAAGCCCCAGAACCGCTTCGCGAAGCGTTAGCCCAGCACGCGCTCGATATAGCGCTGCGTCTCAGGGAACGGCGGCACGCCCCCATAACGCTGCACATTGCTCGGACCCGCGTTGTATGCTGCCAGCGCAAGCCGCAAGTCGCCAAACCGATGAATCAGATGGCTGAGGTAGCGCACGCCCCCCTCGATGTTCTGGACGGGGTCGTAGGGGTCTTGCACGCCCAACGCGCGCGCCGTTTCGGGCATCAGCTGCATCAGCCCGATTGCTCCCTTAGGCGAGACGGCGCGCGGGTCGCCCCCCGACTCCGCCTCGATGACGCGCAAAATGAACTCCGTGTCGAGGTTATAGCGTGCGGCGATAGGCGCGACGACAGGCGTCCACTGCTGCACGGCGGGTCGGATATGCATGCCGGGCGGTGGCGCGCCGCCGACAGGGAAGCCGACAGGCGCCACGAACGCCGTCTCGAACGGCTGGGGCTGCAATGTCTCGCCCCGCAACTCGCGCACACGGCTCTCAATCGCCTGAACCCGTTGGAGCGTCCTCTGAAAGGCGTCGCTGATACGCATAGACCGCCGCCTCATCCACCTCGTTTTGCACGAGGCGTTGGATTTCGTGTTGGTGTTGCTCGTAGGCGCGGATGCGCAGTTGGGTGAGCGCGTCGCGCTCGCGCCGCGCCTGGAGGTAGACCTCGCGCGCGTGTGCTTCTTGCTCTTGGAGCAAAGGCAGTGTGTCCTGCAGGCGTTGCAGGCGCGTCGCCATCGCGGCGAGCGTCTGCTCACGCGGCGACCACTCTTCAGGGCGGATGGGAGCCTCCGCAATCTGACGCATCTGTTCAGCGAGCGCACGGATTTGCATCTCCAACCGCACGCGCTGGCGCACCGCGTCCTGCAACGCGCGATAGGCTATCCCCTCGCGCGTCTCCCGATAGCGCAACACTCGCTCCAAGCGAAACCGAAAGCGTCGCATCTCCACAGGATATATCGGGCACAGCGCCGATTCTCTGCAGGGGCTACTCTGGGTTTCCCTATCGGCGAGGAATGCCTCGCCACACTTAGCGACCTCGCAAGGGAAGTCGCGAAACAGGGTAGACAAATGTCAGCATGTCACATTCTTCACCCTGACGGGTATGCTTATGGCGCGTGAAACCGTTGCTGTTCTCGGAAGTGATGGTACAGCCAGAGGCGTTGCGCGGCGCGCTGGAGCAGATGTTGCGACGCTCCAACCCGCCGCAATCGCTTCTGATTGTGGGGATGGCAGGGGCGGGCAAGCGCACTCTGGCGCGCGCCTTCGCCGCCGCTTGGCTCTGCCCCCAGCGCACCCCGCGCGGGCACTGCCAAACCTGCACTGTATGCCAAAAGTGGTCGGACACGGGCGAGCATCCCGACCTGCGCGTGCTGAAGCCAGAACCTGACCAGATAAAAATAGACTCTGTGCGCGAGATGCGCAGCTGGACGAACTTCGCGCCCGCGGTCGCGCCGTTTCGGTTCGTGATTGTGGAGGAGGCGCA
>CALGZO010000003.1 GCA_937934465.1 uncultured Fimbriimonadales bacterium
AACGACAACGCCCTCACACCCAGTATCGTCTGCCGTCGTCTCATCATCGGTTACCTCCTGTGTTGGTCTCGGAAGCCCCTGTGGGGCACTTCCACTATAATTAACGACACGAGACCCCCGATTTCTAGGGTCATATCCGAAATATTTCACGAAACGCGCCTGCAACTCCTGCCGATAGGCGTACACCGTGTTCACGCTCACTCCCAGGTGCTCGGCAATCTCGGCAGGCGTGTACCCCTCGCCCAGCAGCTCCAAAGTCCGACGCAGATAGGGCGGCAGCGTGGCATAAAACCGCTCGGCGTCGTCGTTCTCAATCGCCGTTTGCATCGGGGTGGGAGCGCAGGCGTGGGCGTGTTGTAGGCAGGCGCAGTACTCGGCTTCTAAGCGGCGGCGTCGGGCAAGCGTGCGCAGGTGTTCGGCGACGACATCCCGTGTGAGCAGGCGCAGGAGCCTTGCATCGGGCGTCAGTTCGTCCCACGGGTATACGCCGCGTCGGTGGTGGTAGCGCAGCAGAATATCGCAGGCGCAGGCTTCGGCGTCGTCGTGCGCCACACCTGCACCCAAGCACAAGCGCGCAAGGCGCGCAAGCCACTCCCCAGGCATCGTTGCCATCGGTTGCCTCCCCAAAGCGATGCAGAGAGTATACCACTTGTCCCCCTGCGTATGGAGTATAATACCAGCTGGAGGGAGGCTCGCTATTCCCAGATTGCACTACGATTATGAGCGTGTGCAGCCGCCGTGGCTCACGCGGTTTGTGATGTCAGGCGGCTGGGCGCGTGCGCTGCGCTGGCTGATACTGGTTGTGGCGGCGGCGGTGGCGCAAGGCGTGTGGGCGCATCCGTTGCGAGTCGGTTTGGCAACGCCCGATTTCCCACTGCTCATCTTGGCGTGCATCGCGCTGCTGACCAACCCGAACACGGCGGCGTGGGCAGGCTTTCTCACGGGGCTGCTGCACGCGAGTATGCTCGAACAGACGGTGGGTAGCCTGGTGATTAGCCGAACGCTCGCGGCGACCGCCGTCGCCTACCTGCCGATGCTCCTCTCCAAACGCCATCCGTTCAGCATCGTCCCCGCCGTGATTGCGCTGACCCTGCTCGCGCAAGGCATGCTCTACCTCGCTGCGCCCACCCTCTCTGGCGGCGCATTCTGGCAGGGAACTCTGGGGAGCATGGTGTATAATATAACTTTGGCGATACCCGTCTACTGGCTTGTCCAGCGCGTCGTACCGCCCGAATTAGACGACGAGCCGCTTTTATGGAACAACTAACAACGATGTGTGGTACTAAGTTTAGGAGGCATCACTGCAATGGCGCAGACCATGATTGAACACGAACGCCATACGGACGAGAGCAGCGCGTATGCGATTGCGATTCGCCAGCTGGAGGCGGCGGCGCACTACTTGAACCTCGACCGAAGCCTGCTGGAGGTGCTGAAGCACCCACGGCGCGAGTTGATTGTGAACTTCCCTGTGAAGATGGATGACGGCTCCATCCGCGTCTTCACGGGCTATCGCGTGCATCACAACCCGGCGCGCGGTCCCGCAAAAGGCGGCATCCGCTACCACCCCGAAGTCACCTTAGACGAAACGCGCGCGCTGGCGATGTGGATGACTTGGAAATGCGCTGTAGTCAATATCCCCTACAGCGGCGCGAAGGGCGGCGTGGTGTGCGACCCCAAACGCCTCTCCATCCACGAACTGGAGAACCTCACCCGACGCTATATCACCGAAATCTCGATGATGATTGGTCCCGAATCGGACATACCTGCGCCCGATGTCGGCACGAACCCGCAGGTGATGGCGTGGATTATGGACACCTACTCCATGCACAAGGGCTACACGGTGCCTGCGGTAGTGACGGGCAAGCCGATTGCGATTGGCGGCTCGGAAGGGCGACTGGAAGCCACAGGGCGCGGCGTGATGGTGATGGCATATGAGGCGCTCAAGCGGATGGAGCGTTCCCTGGAAGGCGCGTCGGTCGTCATTCAGGGCTTCGGGAATGTCGGCTCAGCGACCGCGAAGCTGATGCACCAGGCAGGCGCGAAGGTTATTGCCATCTCCGATGTGCGCGGCGGTATCTACAACCCAAACGGACTGAATATCCCTGCCTTGCTGCACTGCGCCGGGCGCGACGGCTGTATCCAAGCCTATCGTGACGCTGAACTTATTACCAACGAGGAGCTGCTCGAGCTGCCCTGCGATGTGCTGGTTCCTGCCGCGCTGCACGGCGTGATTACTGCCCACAACGCCGAGCGTATCAAAGCCCGCATCATCGTGGAAGCGGCGAACGGTCCTCTAACCCCTGACGCCGACGCTATCTTGGACGAGATGGGCGTCGTGGTCGTGCCCGACATCCTCGCCAACGCGGGCGGCGTGGTCGTCTCCTACTTCGAGTGGGTACAAGACCTCCAAGCCTTCTTCTGGGAAGAGGATGAGGTGAACCGCAAGTTGGAGAAAGCCATGCGCCGCAGCTATGAGTATGTCGTGCAGACCGCCGAGCAGAACAAGGTGAACCTGCGCATGGGCGCGTACATCATCGGCGTCAAGCGCGTGGCGGAAGCCACCACCATTCGCGGCATCTATCCCTGAACGATGGCGACCCGACAACCACTCTACTACACCTTCGGCAACCACATGCACTGGGTCGATATGGAGTGGCTGTGGGGCTATAGCGTGCTGCCCGACTCGGCGCGCGATATGTTGCGCTTCTGTCGCGAGACGGGCGCGAAAGGCAACCTGAACTTCGACGGGGTAGGCTACGAACGCCTCGCCGCTGAAGCTCCCGAAGTGCTGGAAGAGCTCAAGCATGCGCTTCGCGCGGGGCAGATCGAAATCGTGGGGGCGTCCTACGGTCAGCCCTACGGCTTATTTCACGGGGGCGAGTCGAACATTCGGCAACGGGTGTACGGTGTGCGTGCGGTGATGCGCCTGCTGGGGGTGCGCCCGCGCGCCTTCTGGGAGGAGGAGTTCGACTTCTTCCCGCAGTTGCCTCAGATGTTGCGCGGCGTCGGCTTCGAGTACGCCTGCCTGTTTTATCAGTGGACTTGGCACACGCCGTATGTGCCGTTCGAAGACGCGCCCGCCATCTGGTGGGAAGGTCAGGACGGCTCGCGCTTGCTGACCGCCCCGCGCCACCCGCTGAACCTACACCAGTGGCCCGAAGATTTTATGCTGCTGCTGGACAGCCCCGACCTGCGCGCGATGGCGATGCCGTGCATCGTGCAGTGGCTGGAGCTGATGCCCTCGCCCGACTGGATGTGCCGCGCCGAGCTGATGATTCCGCCCCTGCAGCAGCTCCAAGCGCGCTCGGAGTTCGAGTTGCGCTTCGTGACGCTCTCGGAGTTTCTGGAGCAGGCGCGCGCCTATGCCCAACCCCGTCGCTACACGCTCAGCGAGGTGTTTCATGGCATGAGCTTGGGCAAAAACGGCGATCGGCTCCGACGCTACAGCCACACCGCCGAGCGGCAACTGCTGAGCGCGGAGAGCCTCTCCGCCGTCGCAGGGCTGTTCGGACGCCCCTATCCCCACTGGGATGTGTATCCCGCGTGGGAGTTGGACGAGGCGTGGCGCGAGCTACTCGCCGCGCAACACCACGACAACGACGAGTGCGAGGGACTGTGCGGGCATGTGGGCGCGACTTCCTATCAGCGGAGCATCGCGCTCAGCCGCCATGTGCAGGAGCGCACCCTCAAGCACCTCGCCCGACGCGCTTGTGGGCGCGTGCTGGTGTATAACCCGCTGGGCTGGGCGCGCGACGGCGTCGTCCACGCGCCCGATGGCAGTGTGCGGCTCGTGCGCATGCTGCCGCCGCTGGGCTACCGCACCTACCCCGACTGGCACGCCCTGCCCACTGCGCCTGACTGTACCCTCCACGAAACCGAACAGAATCTCGTACTCACACGCGGCGAACTGCGCGTGACAATCGATAAACAGCGCGGCGTGATTAGCCAAATCTACACACGCGAGTTTCCTGAGGGCGCGCTCGCCGAGCCTATAGGACAACTGGAGATGCGCCGCGATGGGCAGATTGAACGGTTTGAACAAGTGGAATCGATTGCCTACGCAGGGGGGCAGGTGTGCATCCAACGCGCAGGTCGGTCAGGCTGCCAAATAGAGATTCGCGTTTCGCTCGCCCCTGAGCGCGACGCCGTCGATATCTTGTACCAGACCTTTCGCCTGCCGCGCCCTGATGGGGGCGTCGCAGGCGCGCTCAAAACTACCCTCGTGCCGAACCTGACCCACTACACGCTCATCCACGACCATCCCTACGGCGTCAGCGCGATACATCCTCGCGGAGCCTATCTGCGCAAGTATCCAACGGGCGACTGGATGACCTCGCCCCAAGTGTTCGAAGAGGTGCAGAACCCATTCACCGCGCTCAGCCTGTTGGATTTCGATGACGGCGAGCGCGGGCTACTCTACCTGCACGACGGCAGTCAGGCGTTTCTCAAAGGCGATACGCAGGTCTACAACATCCTCACGATGTACGACCCTTGGGACGAGGACTACTTTGGGCAGGAGTTGACAGCGCGTGTGCGCATCGCGCCGCACGGTGTGCTTTCCCACGCCGCGCGCTGGCGATACGCGCAGGAGTTCCTGCGCCCACTGCTGACGAGCGACAGCGACACCCCTGAAGGCGATTTGCCCAGCGAGTGGCGCACCGCATGGTGCGACGCGCCGAATGTGATAATAACCGCCCTCTACCGCGAGTCGGAGCCGTACGCCGGGATGCGCTTAGACCCCTACGCAGGGCGGGGGATGGAGTTTCCGTATGTGCTGCGTCTGGTGGAGTGGGACGGCGCGGCGTGTGAGGCGACAGTGTGCGTGCGAGGCGAGGTCGCAGCGGCGTTCCGCACGAACTTGCTCGGCGAGCCGATAGCGTCTCTCGCCGTCGAACACGATACGGACGGCTTGCCGCTGAGCCGTATCCGCCTCGAAGTGCGCCCCTACGAAATCGCCACGCTCTATCTGGATATCGTGCAGGGGCGCAAACAGCCGCGCCATTTAGACGCCTATCGCCATGTG
>CALGZO010000004.1 GCA_937934465.1 uncultured Fimbriimonadales bacterium
CGACTTCATCGACGGCGCGCCCGACCTGGCAGTGGAGATTGTCTCCCCATCCGAGAACCTCAAAGACCTGCACCAGAAAGTGCTGGAGTATTTCGAATCGGGCGCACGCGAGGTATGGCTGCTGTTCCCCGACCGCCAGCAGGTATACCGCTACAAAGCCCTGCTGGAAGTGGAGGTGCTGCACGCTGACGATACGCTCACAGGCGGCGCGCTACTCCCGAACTTCCAAGTGCGCGTGCGCGAACTGTTCGAGTAGGTATACTTGGTGCGTATGATTGACCGTTCTGTGCCGCCGCCCGATTTGCCGACTCGCCCATCGGTGTTGCCGTTGCCAGAGGAGGCTACGCTGCCGAACGGGTTGCGCGTGCTGCTGTTGCCCGACACGCGCGCGCCGATGGTGGAGTTTCGGCTGATTGTGCCGAGCGCAGGGCGCGCGTATGACGCTCCAGAATGGGTGGGGCTGTCGGGCGCGGTCGCGCGGCTGCTTACGGCAGGCACGCCCACGCGCACCAGCTTTGAGATTGCGGACGAAGCCGATCGCTACGGAGGCTACATTAGCGTCAGCGCGAACACCGAAACGGTGATTTTGAGCGCGCGCTGCCTTGCGCCGTCGCTCGAACCGATGACGCGCCTCATCAGCGATGTGCTACTTCACCCCACCTACCCTGCCGACGAGGTGGAGATTGACCGCGCGAACACGCTCCAACGACTGCGCTTACAGCGTTCACAGCCTGAGTTTTTGGCGGAGGAGCGGTTCCGCCTCGCGCTATTCGGCGCGCACCCCTACTGTCGCCTTGCGCCCGACGAACGCGCCATCCAACGCTGGCAACGCGAACAGTTAGCGGCGTTCCACGCGACGCGCTACCGTCCACAGGGCGCAACGCTGATTGTTGTAGGCGCGTTCGAGCCTGAGACGGCTCTCCAAGCCTTGCAAGACGCGCTCAGCGCGTGGCAGGGCGAGGCGACCTCGCAGCCGATTGCCCCGCCGCCGATGCACTGCGCCGAGCGCGGCGTGATGCTCGTGGAGCGTCCGAACTCCGTGCAGAGCCAGATTATGCTGGGCGCGCCCTGCCCGCCCCGAACCGCGCCCGATCGCCTCGCCCTGCTGACGGCTGTGAGCCTGCTCGGCGTAGGCGCAAGCTCGCGCCTGTTCCTCACCGTGCGCGAGCAGTACGGCTACGCCTATAGCGTCGGCGCACATATCGATTACTACCTGCGCACAGGCGTGTTCACCGCTGAGGCGCAAACCGCCACCGAGAACACCCAAGACGCCATCCGCCAAATCTGCGCCGAAATCGAGCGGCTCACCCACGAACCCATCCCCGCCAACGAGCTCGACGACGCCAAAACCTACCTGATTGGACGCCACACGATTGCTCGCGTGACGCTGGGTGGGCTGACCGACCTGTATAAGCAGGCGATTCTGTACGATTTGCCGCTGGACTACTGGAGTCGCTATCCTGAGATGCTGTTGGAGCTGACGGCTCAGGAGGCGCAAACTGCCGCCGCGCGCTACCTGCAGCCCGAGCGGTTCGCTACCGTGATTGTCGGCGAGCGCACAGCGGTACAGGAGATACAACAATGACACGCGCAGAGTTTCGTGAGCGTCTTGCGCAAGGGGTTCTGGTCGCGGACGGCGCGTTGGGCACGATGCTCGCCCTGCGCGGCGTTCCCGCGCCTTATGAACTGGCGAACCTCACGCACCCCGAAATCGTGCGCGCCCTGCACCGTGAATATTACGAGGCAGGCGCACGGCTGATAGAGACCAACACCTACTATGCCAACCGCGTGCGGCTGTTGAACCTGCCTGAGCGCGGCAGCGAGCTGCCCCCCGCCTACAGCCTACTGGAGCAGTTCGGCTCGCCTGAAACGCTGGTCGCGCGTATCAACAGCGCAGGCGCGCGCCTCGCGCGCGAAGCGGTCGGCGCGGACGCCCTCGTGTTCGGCGCGGTCGGTCCTGTCGGCAAGCCGCTGGAGCCGCTCGGCGATATGCGCTTGGAGGAAGCCGAACACGCCTTCGAAGAGCAGATGCGCGCGCTCATCGAGGGCGGCGTGGACGGATTCATCTTGGAGACCTTCATCGACCCGCGCGAGCTGCAACTGGCGATTAGCGTCGCGCGTCGCCTCGCGCCCGACAGCCCCATCATCGCCTCCAAAGGCTTCGTGGAAGACGGCGAGACGCTGATGGACGGCTTGCCCGAACGGTTCGCGGAGCAGATTCAAACGCTGGATGTAGACGCCATCGGCGGCAACTGCATCGTGGGACCGCAGCGCATGTTGGACATCGTGCGGATGATGGCGGGCGCGACGGAGCTGCCCATCAGCACGATGCCCACCCCCGGCTTGCCCCAACTGGTGCGCGGGCAGGTGGTATACGATATTCACCCCGACTATTTCGGCAAGTACGCCGCACGGCTGGTGGAGGCGGGCGCGAGCATCGTGGGCGGCTGCTGCGGCACCACGCCCGACCACACACGCGCCATCGCCCAGCAAGTGCGCCACCTGAAGACCAAGCGAGCAACGACCATCAGCCCCGTCCGCACACGCGAGCGCAAACCTCAAGAGGAACTGCCCACCGCAGAGCCGTCCAGCATCGCAGGCTTGCTCGGCAAAGAGCGTATCATCACTGTCGAACTCGACCTGCCCCGCGGCTTGAAGATACAAAAAGTGATTGAGGGGGCGCGCCTGCTCAAACAGCACGGCGTGCATATGATCGACATCTCCGACGGCGCGCGCGCCCGTCTGCGCATGAATGTGATTGCCACCTCGCACATCGTACAGCGCGACGCGGGCATCGAGGTGATGATGCACTTCGCCTGCCGCGACCGCAACCTGCTGGCGATACAGTCCGACTTGCTGGGCGCGCACGCGCTGGGTATCCGCAATGTGCTGGCAATCACGGGCGACCCCGCGCAGATTGGCGACTACCCCACCGCGACCAGCGTGTTCGATGTGGATGCGGTCGGGCTGGTGCGTATTCTGCGCCGCTTCAACGAGGGGCGCGACTTGGCAGGCAACAGCATCGGCGTGTATGCGAACTTCACAATCGCCGCCGCCTACAACCCCCTCGCGCCCGACCAAGACGCCGAGGACGACCGACTGCGCCGCAAAATCGACGAGGGCGCACATCTCATCTACACCCAGCCGCTGTTCGAGATGGCGCTGGTGGAACGCACGGCGGAGCTGCTGACTAAACTCCGCACGCCGTGGTTCGTGGGCGTGTTGCCCCTGCGCAGCGCACGCCACGCCGAGTTTATGCACAACGAAGTCCCCGGAATCAGCATTCCCGAGCCAATCCTGCAGCGCATGGCAGACGCCCCTGAAGACGAAGCGTTGCAAGTGGGCTTGGAGATTGCTCAAGCGTTCGTGCGCGAAGCCGACCCGTATGCTCAGGGGCTGTACCTGATGCCGCCTGCAGGCAGCGCACAGATTGCCCTGCGCGTGCTGGAAGCGTTGGAGCGTTAGACGCCGCTCACTGCGCCGCCTTGACAATCGCGTCCATCTCTTCCAGCGCGCGCCCTGTGCCTATCGCCACACAAGAGAGCGGGTCTTCAGCGATATAGACGGGGATGCCCGTCGCGTGCTGGAGCAGTTTATCGAACCCGCGCAGCAGCGCGCCGCCGCCCGTTAGCACAATCCCCCGCTCGATGATGTCGGAGGCGAGCTCGGGAGGCGTCTCTTCCAGCACGGAGCGCACCTTCTCCACAATCTGATGCACAGGCTCTGTGAGCGACTCGCGAATCTCTTCCGAGTGGATGGTCACGGTGCGTGGTAAGCCCTCCACAAGGTCGCGCCCGCGCACCTCCATCGTGAGCTCTTGGGGCAGCGGATACGCCGAGCCGATACGGATTTTAATCTCCTCTGCCGTGCGCTCGCCTATCATCAGGTTGTAGCGTTGGCGCACATGGCGCGTGATTGCCTCATCGAGTTTGTTGCCAGCTACGCGAATGCTGCGACTGATCACGATTCCGCCCAGTGAAATGACGGCGATATCGGTCGTGCCGCCGCCGATATCCACCACCATGTTGCCGCCGGGCTGACTGATGGGCAATCCTGCGCCGATAGCGGCTGCCATCGGCTCCTCAATCAGATGCACCTCGCCTGCGCCCGCCTCTTTGGCGGCTTGTTGCACCGCGCGGCGTTCCACATCCGTCGCGCTCGACGGCACGCACACCAGCATGCGCGGCGCGAACAGCCGTCGCCTGCCCAGTATCTTGCTAATCACATAGCGCAACATCTCCAGCGTGATGGTGTAGTCGGCAATCACGCCGTTCACGAGGGGCTTGACGGCGGTAATGTTGCCGGGCGTGCGCCCCAGCATCAGGCGCGCCTCTTCGCCGACCGCCATCACCTTACCCGAAGGCTGCGCAATCGCGACCACCGACGGCTCGCGCAACACGATGCCACGACCCCGCTGATACACCAGCAGATTCGCTGTGCCCAAGTCCACGCCCAGTTCAGTGTGCAGTCGGAACATGGCTAAGTAATGTGCTTTACCTCCTCCTGTCGGGTCGCTGTGAGCGCGTAAGGGGAGAAACGCTGGATCGATGCTCCAAGCGTGCGCAGTTTCGCGTCCAGCTGCTCGTAGCCGCGATCGATGTGGCTAATCTCCTCGATATTGGTTTCGCCCTGTGCGGCGAGCGCGGCGACCACCAGCGCTGCGCCCCCGCGCAGGTCGGTCGCCCGCACGCGCGCGCCCTTGAGCCGCTCCACGCCGCGAATGAGTATCGTGCGCCCTTCAGCGGTGATGTCCGCGCCCATCTTCTGCAGTTCGGGCACATGCTGCGTGCGGCTCTCGTAGATGGTCTCCAGCACTTTCGATGCGCCGTCGGCGAGGGTCAGCAGCGCGCACATCGGCTGCTGCAGGTCGGTCGGGAAGCCTGGGTAGGGCATCGTGCGGATATCGAGCGGCTTGGGTCGTTCGGCGGCGCGTATTTCGAGGCTGGTCTCGCGCTCGACAACGCTCACGCCTGCCTCGCGCAGCTTCGCCAGCAGCGCGTGCAGATGTTCGGGCAACACTTTCTCCAACACGACTTCGCCCTGCGTGATGGCGGCGGCTATCGCGAAAGTGCCCGCCTCAAGGCGGTCGGGGATTACCGAGAACTCGACGCGCGGCGCGAGCTGAGAGACTCCCTGAATATAGAGGGTGCTTGTGCCTGCGCCTTCGATGTGTGCGCCCGCAGCGTTGAGGAAGTCGGCGAGGTTCACCACTTCAGGCTCCATCGCAGCGTTCTCGATGGTGGTCAGCCCGCTGGCGTACACGGCGGCGGTCATCAGCTGCTGCGTCGCGCCTGCGCTGGGCATGTCCAAGTAGACGCGCGCGCCTGTCAACCCCAGCGTCTGCGCGGTGTAGCAGTTGCCGTTCTGGTGAATCGTCGCGCCCAGCGCCTTGAGACCGTTGATATGGAAGTTCACAGGTCGGCTGCCAATCTGACATCCGCCGGGGTGGGGCATCTGCGCGTAGCCCAATCGCGCCAGCAACGGTCCGAAAATGTAGAATGAGGCGCGCATGCGGTTCACTAACTGCGGGTTCGGCTTAGCGTGCGTCAGCGTGCGCGTATCCAAGTAGAGCGTATTGCCCTGCCACTCCGCTTGCACGCCCAGCCCCTGTAGCAGCGCGACCATCGTGAACACATCCTCGATCTGGGGCGTGTTGTGTAAGACGACCTCGCCTTCAATCAATAACGCGCCCGCCATCAACGCCAAAGCCGCGTTCTTGCTCCCGCTGATACTTACTGCGCCCCGAAGCGGCGTCCCGCCGACGATTCTGTAGCTCTCCAACAGCGTCAGTCCTCCTTGCCCAAAGATGCATCCTGCCTCGCATAAAAGTATACCCACTCGACGGTGCGTCGAGTGGGTCGGTTGCTTACGCAGCGGAGGGGGTATGGGCTACCACTCGCGCGCCCAGTTGCGGTTGTCGGTCGCCTCGCCGCGCCACGAGCCGTCGAGAGAGGCGTAGTTGCGGTGATACCAGCGCATCGTGGGGGTGGTCTTCACATGCCCGTCCGCATAGACGACATTCGTCAGGCGTCCCGTAATCAGCGTCTTGATAAACTGGTTCGAGGTGGCTGTGGTGTTCACATTACCGTTGCCGCGCTGGTGCGGTCCCCAAACGCCTACAAAGTAGATGTCGCCGTTGAAGCCTATCGCGAACTGAGGCGGTCGGCTCAACTGCGCGCCATCCGAGAGCATAATCGTATCTGCCGGATACTGGATTGACGCCAACGGCGCAGGCGTGTTGTAGGCGGCGCTGGCAAACTGTGCGAACAGGTTCGGATCGCGCGTACACGCCGCCTGCGTCGGATTACACATACAAGTGCTGTATCCACCGAATGTCCAGAAATTGTAAGCGTAAGTATTACTAATCGCACTGAGACCCGCTTTGGCGGACGGACACGCCCACACATCCTTCAGCTCGCCCGTTTGAACATTCGCGCCATTCTTGATGTAGGGGTCAACTAAACCGGGAAACATATAGCGCAGCTGCCAACGCAGGGACGCATCGGCACACGCGCCTGTCCAAGGGGCAAAGGTCTCGTCGTAGTCCTGCACATACATCATAAAGCCCGTGCCTATCTGCTTGAGATTGCTGGTGCAGGTCGTCTGGCGTGCCTTCTCGCGCGCCTGCGCAAACACAGGGAACAGAATCGCCGCCAGAATGGCGATTATCGCGATTACTACCAAGAGCTCAATCAGAGTAAAGCCTCTTCGCATGGTCATACCTCCACCCTATTATAGCATATACACCACCAGAAATAGGTTATTCGGACGCCCACAAACCTCTCCGCGCCTCTAAGGGTGTTTGGAAAGTCGGGGGAACCCCTTGGCATATGTGCTGGCGGACGGGCGCATTCGGTATCGGGATGG
>CALGZO010000005.1 GCA_937934465.1 uncultured Fimbriimonadales bacterium
GTCGGTGGCGTTCGACCTGCCGACGCTGATGGGCGTCGACCCCGACGACCCCGAAGCCGAAGGCGAGGTGGGCAAGTGCGGCGTGAGCGTCGCCTCGCTGGAAGATATGGAAATCCTCTTCGACGGCATCGACCTCGCCAATATCACCACCTCGATGACCATCAACGCGCCTGCGATTATGATTTGGGGGATGTATCTCGCCGTCGCCGAGAAACGGGGCATCCCGTTGGAGAAGCTGTCGGGCACGATTCAGAACGACATCCTCAAGGAGTTCATCGCGCAGAAGGAGTGGGTCTATCCGCCTGAACCCCACATGAAACTCATCGTCGACACCATCGAGTTCGCGACCTATCATGTGCCCAACTGGCATCCTGTGAGTGTGAGCGGCTACCATATCCGCGAGGCGGGCGCGACGGCGGTGCAGGAGCTCGCCTTCACACTCTCGGATGGGTTCGAGTATGTGCGCTGGTGCTTGGATCGGGGGCTACACATCGACGATTTCGCGCCGAAGTTCTCGTTCTTTTTTAATGCACACATCGACTTCTTCGAGGAGATTGGCAAGTACCGCGCGGCGCGGCGCATCTGGGCGCGTGAGATGCGTGAGACTTTCGGCGCGAAGAATCCGCGCTCGTGGTGGATGCGCTTCCACACGCAGACGGCGGGCGTCTCGCTCACGATGCAGCAGCCGTATGTGAACCTCATCCGCTCCACTATCGAGGCGTTGGCGGCGGCGTTGGGCGGCACGCAGTCGCTCCATGTCAACTCGTTCGATGAGGCATGGGCGCTGCCCACCGAGGAAGCCGTGCTGCTCTCGCTGCGCACGCAGCAGGTGATTGCTCACGAGTCGGGCGTGACAAACACGGTGGACCCGCTGGGCGGTTCGTATTTCGTGGAGTGGATGACCGACAAGATGGAGGAGGGCGCACGCGAATACTTCCGCCGCATCGAGGAAGAAGGAGGCGTGGTTCCTGCTGTCAAGAGCGGCTTCTTCCAGCAGGAAATCGCCGACGCCGCCTATCGGTTCCAGCAGCGCGTGGAAGAGCGCGACTTCATCTGGGTCGGTATCAACGAGTATCAGATGGACGAGGAGCCAATCCCGTTCCGCATCCTGAAAATCGAGCATGAGGCGCACGAGAAGCAGGTGAAGCGGATTGCCGACCTGCGCCGCCGACGCGATAATCGGGCAGTCGCGCAGGCGCTCAAAGACCTCGTCGCCGCCGCCCGACGCGAGGAGAACCTGATGGTTCCGATACTGAACGCCATCAAAGCCTACGCCACGCTCGGCGAGATGGTCAACGCGCTCAAAGAGGTCTACGGAACCTACACGGAAGGCGCGATGGTGTAGGGTCGGTCTCAAGGAACGCTCTGTGGCTTGGACAATCCTGTCCAAGCAACGCACCCTGTGGCTGGGACAATCTTGTCCAAGCAACGCACCCTGTGGCTTGGACATTCCTGTCCAAGCAACGCTCCCTGTGGCTTGGACAATCCTGTCCAAGCAAGGCGCGTCGGCGTCGCCGCCGACGCTACGGACTATGCCTCATCCTTACTTCATTTCGGGCAGTAGCGGCGGGAAGCGGGATGCACTCGGCTGGCTCCAGAAGTTGTTCTTGCCCTGTAAGTCCCACAGCAAGTCCACCGCAGGCACGCCGAACCGCCGAATGCGCTCGTCGGGGTCTTTCGCGTTGTCGCGCAGGATGTTGTTGTAAATCCGATTGCCGTCGGGGTGCGGCTCCACATCCAGCGGCGTCGGCTCTGGGAAAATCTGGCGCAGGCTAATCACCATCACCCCGAAAGTGCCGTTGCCCACTATCTCGTTCTCATACACCTCCGTGTTATCCGCCGCCAGCAGCATAATCCCCGTGCCTTTCAGCACATTGCTCACAATCGCCTCAGGGTCAGCGAAGTTCGGCGTGTTGTTGTTCATCACGCGATTGCGCCGCACGATGCAGCCGTCCTGCACCTTAGAAGGGTTGAACGGCAACAGGAACACGAGAATCCCGCCCGTGTTGTGATGCACATAGTTGTCTTCCACGATAGCGTTCACGCAGTTCTCAATCTCGATGCCTGTGACATTCTCGAACGCCTCGTTGCGTCGCACGACGATGTTGCGCGACTGCCCGACATAGATGCCCGCGTCTCGTGCGCCCGACACTTTGCAGTCTTCCACCAGCACGCCGTCGCACTCGATGGGGTAGACGCCATAAAGCCCCGTGTTGTGCAGCACCAGGTTGCGATAGACGACATTGCGCGCCCTATGCACCACGACGCCGTTGCCTTGATAGTTGCGGATTTCGAGGTTCGCGACCTTGAAGTCGTTGCCCAGTCCTGAAATAGCGTCGGGCAGGAGGTTGCGCCCATCCAGCACGGGGCGTTTGCCGTTCTGAATGACGCCCTCGATGGTCACGCCGTGATGAATGACCAGCACATTCTCGTGGTAGACGCCTGGGTAGATACGCACGATGCCGTTGCGCCCTGCTTTGTCGACGGCTTCTTGGATGCTCTCGCCAGGACGCACTTCCACGATGCGCCGACTGGTAGCACGAACATTCCTGTCCGTGCCAACCGAACCCCCCGTAGCACGGACACTCCTGTCCGTGCGCTCCTGCTCCACCGTAGCACGGACACTCCTGTCCGTGCGCTCCAAACTCCCTGTGGCACGGACATTCCTGTCCGTGCGCACCTGCTCCCCCGTGGCACGGGCAGGAATGCCCATGCTACGGATGCGTCGCAGTTCGGGGCTGTTGAGGTTGAGCTTTGTTGGCAGGCGAGGGACTTGCGGCTTCACGACGGGCAGTCCCGACGGCACGCGCTTGGGGATTTCGGGCAGTGCGCTCTCGTCAGTCAGCGCGAGCAGGAACGCGATAATGTCTGCCTTCTCTTGCGGGGTCAGTTGGAACTTGCGGATTTTGTCGTCTTGCAGGGGCACATCGAGTCCGCGTCCGCGTCCGCCGCCGCCT
>CALGZO010000006.1 GCA_937934465.1 uncultured Fimbriimonadales bacterium
TCGGGGCGACGCTCGTAGTGCGTCCACTGGAAGCCGAACATCAGGAAGTTCTCAGAGTCCAGTTTGCGCTCGGTGGAGAGGAAGAAGGTGTGGGCGATGCCGTTGCGCTCGCCGAACCGCTCGGCGTCGACGCGGTAGCCGACGCTGTATTGCAGGTTATCACTCTGGTTCGCGCTGAGGGTTAGCCCGCCGCGCCGCGTGCGCCGATTCTGCTGCTCGTTCCACTCGATACGGTAGTCGCCGCGCAGCAAGATACGCGGCGTCCACTGCCACTCCAGCCCCCACGCCGAGAAGCCCGTCGGCTGCAATACCGAGCCAAGCACCACCTGAGCGTTCGCCTGCTCAGGGTGCGTCTGGAACTGGTGCGTCAGGGTCAGTCGTCCATCGAGTTTGTAGGCGACATCGTAGTTGCGCACGAGGAACAGCCTGCCGTCCTGATAGGTGCGCGTTTTGTAGGAGAGGCTGTAGCGCAGCTGGGGGTGCGGCGGCGACTCGAGTTGATAATAGCGATCCACCGCGCGCCCTTGTCCGGGCACATAGAGACCGACATAGCCGCCCGCCAGTTTATGGCGCAGAGCGGTCGCCTGCGCCGTGAAGTGTTTATTTTCTTGCTGCCATGCGCCCCTATCCGCAAGCGCGCCGTAGCGAAAGTCGAACTGGAAGTCTTGCAAGCCCAGCAAGTGGAACGGCTTCGCGCTTTGGATGACTACTTGGCTCTGGGCGCGAGTGTTGGTGCGGTCGACGCGCTGTTCTTGGTACGCGCCGCCGATGCTCAGCACGCCAAAGGCGGTCTGAGTTAGCCCTGCCGACAACACCCGGCTACCGTTCGCGCCCTCTTTGGCGTTGCGCGTCTCGGAGAAGGTGAGTTTCGCGCCGGGCTTGACCTCATACTCCAATCCGATTTGCTGTGCGCTTTCATCGGGCGCGCCGTCGCGGTTGGCTTCCATGTGCGCGAACTGCAGCTTCGTGCGTGGGTTCAGTGTGTAGGCGGTCTGGTAGTGCCGATAGCGTTCGCTGGGCACGCCTGTAGCGTTGGTGCGTCGCTCTTCCAGCGCGAGGTTCAGGTTGCGAATCGCGCTTGTATGGAACCGCCAGAACTCGGTGTCTTGGTAGAGCGGGTTCGCCAGCGAGCCGCCGATGCGCCGTCGCTCCTGATAGGCGTTCAGCTGCCCCCAGCCGAGCTGATACTGCAGGTCGTCGCGCTCGTATTCATCCTGATAGAGGCGTTCGAGGAGCTTACCCGACTCATATTCGTCTTGCTGGCGTCCGAAGGTGAGGTTCTTGAACGGTTGCCACAAGAATCGATAGCGTTGGCGTCGGTTATTGATGGACTCTTGGGGATTGCGTGCGCCGAATCCGAACAGCTCCAGTTGCAAGTTTTGGGTGGGGCGCAGTTTCGCCGTCCAGTCGTGCTGGCTGTAGCCGCGCAGCTGCGCGAAGAACTCGCGTTCAGGGTCTGCCAAGTCGTGCGCCCGCGCAAAATCGGGGTCAACCTGCCGCTGATGGTAATGCAGTTCAATTATGGGATGGATGAATCGCACGCTGGAGCGGTAGAGTCCTGCGCCGATTTCGCGCACGCGCATCTGCGAGAGCGCAAGTCCGAACTGCTTGGTGGTAATCGAGGCGTCCCAATCGAAGCGGTGGATGCCTTGCTCGTTGTGGAAGAGCATCTGTTCGATGCGCGTGAGGTCGCGCAGGCGGGTGAAGTTGGAGGCGATGTTGCGCTCGTGCAGGCGCAGTTGCAAGGTCGGGGTGCGCAGTTGCCAGTGTGTGCCTTTGAGGTCGCCCTCGCCTGCACGGTTGGCGGTCTCGTAGCGGCGCACCTGGAAGCTCACATCTTTGCTGGGTTTGAACTCGATGCGTTGGAGCGTGCGTTCTAAGCCCTGCTCGCGCATTAGCAGGGGCAGGTCGTGGTTGGCGTCGAACGGCGCAGCGTTCGCCGTGTCGTGGAACTGGCGCACCTCTTCCACCAGTTGCTGATGCTCGGCAGGCGCGAGGTTGGGCAGCTTGCCGAATTCGGGCGACACGGCGCGGTGCGTATGCTCGACCACGAGAAACTCCGTCTCGATTTTGAGGTTCTCGCGTTCCAGCTTGCCTGACGGCGATTGGATTTGTTGCTCGGCGGCGACGATTTTGAGGTTCGGCTGCGAAATTTCCAGTTGCGTGTGGTCGCGGCTCATGCCCGCCTCGCGCGCAAGTTGCCCTTTATCGCCTTCCGCGAGGTCGCCGAATCGGGTGAAGCCCTCGCCGACGCGCTGCTGCAAGCGCGAGGCTTTGAGCCATGGGGTTTCGAGGGCATACACATCGCGCTCGATACGCGCCGCGCCTTGTTTGAGGAGCAGTTGGTCGAACTTGAGCGTGCTATTGGGGGCAAGTTGGAGGCTGGAGGCGAGTTGCTCGCGCACCAAGCCGCGCTCGCGCTCCCAGTCGCCTTTTTGTTGGTCGCCCAAATCTTTGAATCGCTGGAACTCGGCGGAGGCTTCGCGTCGCGTCCAGTTCAAGTTCAGCCAGTTGCTGCGGAACTGCCAACCCTCTTGCTGGATGTCGCCCTTATCATCTTGAATGCGCATTCGGCTCTGTTGCATCGCCGCGCCGCCTAAATTCAGCCCGACAGTGTAGTCGAGTCGTTTGATGCCCCGTTCGCGTTCCCACGCGGCGATTTGGTTGGCGTCCAGTCCGCTCTGCATACCGAGCATCTTCTGCGCGGAGAAGCCTTTGCCGATGTCTTGGTAGTTGGCGCGGAGTTGCAGCGCGCCAGCGTCCAGTTGCAGTTGCTGCACGATGAACTGCGCGGTTTCGGAAGGGGCGAGGTTCGGCGTTTGGCGGTCGCGCATCGTGGGCGCGGCGTAAGCGTTAACTGCCTCGCGTGAGCCGATGAAGAAGTAGCCTTGTAAACTGCCGCCGCTGCCAAAACGCAAAGCGTTCTGCAAGCCATACGCGCTAAGACGATAACTCGCGCCGTCTTGGGCGGTCTCCGTCACGCCCGGCATATATAGCGCGCTCAAGCTGCCGCCCTGTCCGAACGAGAGCGACAGTATCGGGAGCGCGCCGACGATGTTCTCACGCGCGCCTTGCGGATCGTAGCGATAGGAGACCTGCACGCTGGAGATGCGACGCACTGGCTGCGCGAACGCGAGGTTGCCCGATGCGTAGTCGATCCAGTAGTCTAAATCGCGTTGCAGGCGTTTACCGTCCACATAGACCGATTCGGAATAGGGGACGATGGGCGCATAGCGGGTGGTGTAGCCGCCGCGCGTGCCGTTGCCGGGCATCAAGTCGGAAGCGGCTTGACCAATCGTGTTGGAGGCGGCGGGCGCAGCGGATTTCGCCGTGCTGCTCAGGTCGAGCAGCGTCGGCGCGTTCTCTTGCGCCGGGCTTCCCAGCGCAAGCCCCAGCAGCCCCATCCATACGAGTCGTTTCATTATCGCCGCCTATTTGAGGTCGACCGTCACTATCGGCACGAAGAAGCGTCGTGGGTTCGGCTCGCGCTGCTTCGCGCCGAAAATCTGGTTGCGGTCTTCCTCGCGTAGCTGTTGGTTGAGTTGTTGGAGCCAGTTCGCTAAATCTTGGGTCGCCGTCACAGTTGCGGGCGTCGTCGGGGGCTGGGAGGGAATCGGTTCCGTCGTGAGCGCGTTGGAGTCTGGGGTCTCAGCGATAGTAGTGATACCACTCGTGGCAGGCGGCGTTGCAGCAGGCGTATAACGGGGCATCGATTCGCTCATGACCACGATGGACGGCGTGGTTTCGGACACAGGCGGAGCAGGGCTAATGCGCGTGTTGAAAACCCAGCGTGGCGCGGGCGCAACGGTGCGATAGCTGGGCGAGGACTGTACAACAATCACTAACGGCGCACTTGGCAACTGATTGTGGGGCGCATCGGTTGTCAGCGCCAGCGGCGTCGCGAGGGTCTCTTCAAGGCGCGGCGTTGCAACTGCTGTCTCCGAGATGGGTTGCGAGCGCGGCAGCGTCAGCCAGCTCAGTAATAAGCCGACGCCCAGAGCAGGCGCTAACACGCGCCAGCTCGGCGCGAGACGCTTGGAGAGGTTAGAACGGCGCGTGGTCGTGGCTAAAATCCGCTCGCGCAGGTCGGGCGGAGGCAACTCGCGCGGCAGCCGACGCACACTGCTCCCTACCGCTTGCCACAACTCAACTGTAGCGCGGCACGACTCACAGCGCAAGAGGTGCGCCTCCACCGCGTTCTCATCGAACGGGTTCAACACCCCGTCCACATAAAGACTCAACTTCTCCTCCCATTCGGGACAGTGTAGCGTTCTACCCATAGTGCGCCTCTAACTGATTAGACGGCGTTCCAGTGTAATTGTACCGCACTGTGGGGCGAAATGATATGCCTAAGCCGCCTGTTTTTGGGCTTCGGCGGCGGGAATGCGCAGGATGAACTCCGCGCCTTGCTCTGTGTCGCCGAGAAGGAGTGTACCGCCGTGTTTTTGCGCAATCTCCAGCGAGATGGCGAGCCCCAGCCCCGTGCCTTTGTTGGGGTCTTTGGTGGTGAAGAACGGGTCGAAAATCTGCGAGCGGATTTCGGGCGGCACGCCGGGACCGTTATCGCGGATGCGCAGCTCGGCGTAGGCGCATTTCCCGTCGTCCGAGCGAGCAGTCTCGATACAGATTTCTCCGCTCTGTTGTCCTTCCAGCGCGTCGCGGGCGTTGGTCAGCAGGTTGATGACAATCTGCTCCAGCGAGTTCGCCTCGCCCAGCACGGGCGGGAGATCGTCGGCGTAGTGTTCGGTGAGCGTGACGCCGCGCTGACGGAGCTGTTCACGCATCAGGATGAGCGCGTTCTGGGCGACCTCGCTGAGGTTCACAGGCTCGAACTCCTCGCGTGGCTTGCGCGAGAAGACGCGCAGGTGCTGAATAATCTGGCTCATGCGCACGGTCTGGCGGTGGATGATGGTCAAATCGTCGTGGAGTTGCTGAATGAGTTGGGGAGTGGGCAGTTCGCCCAGTGTTTCGAGGTTCTGCTGGGCAATCGCGCGGATGATGGCGAGTGGTTGGTTCAGCTCGTGGGCGACGCCCGACGCCAGCGTGCCTAACGAGGCAAGTTTGCTGGACTGCACCAGCTGCGCCTCAGCTTTTTGCAGGGCGTCTACCATGTGGTTGAACGAGTCGGCGAGGTCGTCCAGGTCGGGACAGCCGCGGTTGGGCAGTTGCACGCGCCTTGTGAGGTCGCCCG
>CALGZO010000007.1 GCA_937934465.1 uncultured Fimbriimonadales bacterium
CAAGTCCCTACGCCAACTCCAGCATCCTCTATGCCGTCATACCCACCGCGAGTGTATTGATTGTTCCGCAAACACCTTCATCTCTTTCACTTTGTACTTCTTTCCGACGGGTATTACTTCTACCTCGATTATTAGTTTGCATTTTTCAAATTCCGCCACAACTTGCGCTATGACGATTGGTTCCACAGTAGTTGTAGTCGGTGTTAATCTCAATTCACTGGTAAAGCCGATTTCTCGTACAGAATGTTTTACCAGACGTCCACCCCTCGCAGTGATGGCATTCCACTCCTTCTGAACCTGCCTAACGGTTTGAGGGGACACACAAACTTCTTTCAGGGCTTTAGAATCGTCGGGAAGTGCCTGAAAGAGTTGATCTATGGTGGAAACAACTTTATGATGGTCGCCGAGAGTAGATGATATTGTACCCTCAAAGAGTACACACAGCGCAGTCAAGATAATCAAAATCAAGGCGAACAAAAAGAATAGGCTCCACCAGTAGTCCTTATATTGTTTCAACTGATATCTATCCATACTGTTCCCTCCTGCAAAGAGAAACCCTTCAGCACTACCCTCCTCGAGATTTCAGAGATAAGAGGTAGGGTAGTGCCCTCTGCCTGCGTTGTCAGCGCCAGACCTCCCTGCTTCCAGATCCAGGTATAGGATATTTTCCTGTAGCGTCAATATATACAGGGGTGCCTGGAGCATCCGGTACATAGGGAGGGGGGAAATTCCTCACAGGCTCCATCCATCTCACAGGCGTTCTAATAGTCACTGTACACAAGGGGGTATTGATAGTGATGACTATGCGGTAGCCAACCCCTCGTCTGGGGTCGACCACTTGCAATACAGTTATAGGCAGACGAAGCCTGGCTTCAACTGACCATCCATCAGGTGATCCGATACTAATCCCCTGCCTTCCATCGGGATCCACCGCGTTTATCGGGTCATTCACGCAGTACGCATACGCATTCAGCGTGAGGGGGGCATACACCGAACCCAGCCACGGGTCTTGTTGCAGGAACCTGCCTGTGTGCAGGCGAGGGAGCTGCAGGGTAAGGGCAAGAGCTGCCCTGCAAGGCAATTTTACATCCGAAAGCGCAAAAGTCGCTCGCTGGAAGTCCTAAGCAGTCTCTTAGTGCCACGAATGCTTTTTCGTGAACATATAAATCAGTAGTATTAGTATGGTTAGTATAACTACTACTGTGAATGCAACACAAGCTTCGCCAGAATCTCCCGAAGAAATAATCCGACCGATCCTCATTCATACCCTCCGCTTAGCTAACGCCATTCCTTTAGTGGATTCGAGGTCGGATTCACCGCGTTCACAGGGTCATTCAAGCAGTAGGCATAGGCGTTTAGGGTGAGAGGCGCGTATAGCAATCCCAGCCACGGGTCTTGCTGCAGGAACCTGCCTGTGTAGGGGTCATGCCTGCGCACGCCAAGTTGCACCAAGCCGCCGCTCTCTACCAGCTCGTTCCGATACAGCCACGTGCCGTTCCAGTCATACACCTGCCTCATCACGCTCACCAAGTCGCCAAATGCATCGGTGATGGGTATATTCGCTGACGAGCTGTTTACTCCTGCTTCGGCAAAGTCCCGTAAAGGTTTTTATATTGTAGCACATTTTCAGGGTTTTTCAAGGGGGGGGAGGGTGTTCGGAAAATCGTCTTGGCAGAATGCCCATCCACAAAACGCAGGGCGCCCCTATGCCAATAGCCAAGTAGGTGCAGGAACCCCCTCCTTTAGGTTCCCCCTGCAAGCAGGGGGAACCAACTGAGAAAAATCGGTTCCCCCTATGAGAGGGCGCATATCCCTGTGTAGATGCAAGAACCCCCTCCTTTAGGTTCCCCCTGCAAGCAGGGGGAACCAATTGAGAAAATCGGTTCCCGCTGCTTGCAGGAGGGGGTTCCCCATACAACAGGCGAATTTTCGAACACCCTCTGCGCCTCTTGACAAGCCGACAACTGTTGGGGTATTATTAAGACGCCCGTGGCCCCATGGTCTAGCGGTCTAGGACGCCAGGTTCTCATCCTGGAGGACGGGGGTTCGAATCCCCCTGGGGTCACCATATATTTTTTTCGCATCGCAACCCCGCAATTATACGAGTTTTTGTCCCAATTTGCCTTAACATCCCCTTAACCTCTTGACAAACGCGCTCCCGATGTGCTATAATTAAGGCGTCGTTGGGGCAACCCAGCGGCGCTGCCCGAGTGCAACAGGAATGTCCCTGCTGTCGGGAGCCTCGCGAAGCAAGCACTGCGCGAGCAGTGGGAGCGACAAGAGGAGTCATGCAGGAGCCTGCGCCCCAGCAAAGGCAACTGCAAGCGACAGATAGGAGCACTGGAACCTGAGCGTACACTCGAGGAGTGATAGGACGCCTTCGGATCGGCGGCAACGTCGGTTAAGGCTCCGAAAGCTTCGAAGCGACGCTCTGCGCGAAAGTGCCTCTGAAAAGGGTGTTCCTGGTAAGCGCTCGGGCTTCTCTCATATTCAGCCCCCTTCTATGGAATAACCCCTCTCGACGATGGGGTACGGAGGCGCAATCGGATACGCGGGAATCGCCGAGCTGTTCCTGCAACTCGGGCTAATCAGCGACGCGCAACTGCACGAAGCACTGCAAAAGCAACAGGAGGGCGTGCCGCTGCCGTTGGAACATCTGCTGGTGCAGCTCGGCTACATCACCGAGAAGGACCGCGTGCGCGTGATGGGGCATCACTGGGGTATCGCGTTCGTCGACCTCGCTGAAACCCCGCCCGACCCACAACTCGCGTCGCTGCTCAGCGCAGAAATCGCCCGACGCTACCGCGCCGTAGCCGTCCGAAAAGAGAACGGCAAACTTATCGTCGCGCTTGCTGACCCGCTGGACATCTTCGCTATCGACGAAATCCGCCAGCACACCAAGCACGAAATCGAAGCCGTCGTCGCCACCGAAGAGGACATCCAAACCGCGCTCAAACGCCTCTACCGCACCGACGCCGCTGTGTCCGACACTGTCAAGGAGCTGATGCGCGACCTCGGCGAGAGCGAGATGCTCATCCAAGAGGGCGCCGAGGAAGAACTCTCGGCGGAGGAGCTGCGCGAAATCGCCGACGACGCGCCCGTGGTGCGACTGGCGAACATGATTATCACCCAAGCCATCACCGACGGCGCAAGCGACATCCATATCGAACCCACGCGCGACTGCCTGAAAGTGCGCTACCGAATCGACGGCGTAATGATCGACTCGATGGTGCTGCCCAAGCGCGTGCAAGCCTCGCTGACTTCGCGCTTCAAGATACTGGCGGATATGGACATCGCCGAGAAGCGTGTGCCCCAAGACAACCGCATCAGCGCGACCATCGACGGACGCGAGTACGACTTCCGCGTCTCCACCCTGCCCTGCCTCTATGGCGAGAAGATAGTGATGCGCGTGTTGGATAAATCCAGCGTGCGCGTCGGGCTGGAGAAACTCGGCTTCCTGCCCGATACGCTCAGTAAACTCGAAGAGGTCGTCAGCCGCTCCTACGGCATCATCCTCGTGACAGGACCGACAGGTTCAGGCAAGTCCACCACGCTTTACTCGATACTCTCGCGGCTAAACACAGGGCTGGTGAACATCATCACGGCGGAAGACCCTGTGGAGTACGAGTTGCCGGGCATCAACCAAGTGCAGGTGAACCCAAAAGCGGGGCTGACCTTCGCGAGCGCACTGCGCGCGATGCTGCGTCAAGACCCCGACATCATCATGGTGGGCGAGATGCGCGACCGTGAGACCGCCACGATTGCGATAGAAGCCGCGCTCACGGGGCACTTGGTGCTGTCCACCTTGCACACCAATGACTCTTCCAGTGCGCCGCCGCGCCTGACCGAGATGGGCGTGGAGCCGTTCATGATTGCCTCGTCGCTGATTGGCGTGCTGGCGCAACGACTGGTGCGCACGCTCTGCTCGCGCTGCAAACAACCCTATTCACCCACAGAGTCGGAATTCACGCGCTACGGGTTCACACCGCCCCCGAACCTTCACGAAATCACACTCTATCGCGCCAAGGGGTGCGAAGCCTGCAAAAACACAGGCTACAGGGGACGCACAGGCATTCACGAACTGCTCGTGATGTCCGACCCCGTGCGCGATTTGATACTCAAACACGCCGCATCCTACGCTATCCAAAAAGTCGCCGTAGAGCAGGGCATGCGACTGCTCAAGGAGGACGCCTTAGAGAAAGTGCTGCTGGGGCGCACCAGCATCGAGGAGATTGTGCGCGTTATCTACAGCGGATAGGAGGCTCTTATGGTCGCTCGAACGGAATCCATCGTGCAGAAGGTCAAGGAACTGGCAGTGCTGCCGCAGGTGGTGCATCAGATTATTCAACTGACCAACAACCCCAGCGCCAGCGTGAAGGACTTAGAGCGGATGATTAGCATCGATCAGGGCATGTCGATGCGCGTGCTGAACACAGTGAACTCGGCGTACTACGGCTTCTCGCGCAAGATTGCCTCTGTGAAGGACGCGGTGATGCTGCTGGGTTTCAAAACCGTGCGCAACCTGGCGATGACTGTCAGCGTGTTCGATATGTTCGTGGGTAAGACCGATCGGCAGAACCTACGGCGAGGCAAGTGGTGGCGGCACTCCATCGACGCGGCGTTGTGCGCGCGGATGATTGCCACGCAGGTCAGCGGCGTCTCGCCCGATGAGGCGTACACGGCAGGGCTACTGCACGACATCGGCAAGCCACTGCTGGACCGCTACGGCAGCGCGCCCTACGAACAAGTAGAAGACTTGGCGGCGCAGGGGGTTCCCGAACTGCAAGCAGAGATGCAGGTGTTCGGCTGCACCCACACCGAAATCGGTCGCGCCGTGAGTTTACACTGGGGGTTCCCCGAAAAGCTGGTGGAGGCGATAGGCGAGCATCACGCGCAAGCGCAGGGCGATTGGCAAGACGCCCGACTGGTCGCTGTGGTGGTGTTAGCCAATCATCTGGCGCACCTCCTGCGTCAGCCCAACGCGCCCGACGACTGGTGGTTCTACCTCCCCGACTGGCTCACCGAGACGCTCCAGCTGCAACCCCAACAGTTGCAGTCGCTCTATCTGGGGTGCGAGGCGGAGATTCAGTCCTCGCCGATGGCTGCACTGGGGCGATAGCAGTCGCTAATGTAAGCCCAACGCTCGCTCAGCCGCTTGAGTCCAGTAGCGTCCATCCTCAAGGTGAGCATAGACTTGGGGGAGCTGCGCCGCCAGCTCGTTCAGCCCCATCAGAGGCAGGTCGGGCAGCTGGGGAAAGATGACTATTTTGCCGGGATAGCGGTGCGCCTGCACTGCGCGCAGAGCGTCAGGGAGCGCGTTCAACCCGCCAATCGCGCCGATAACTTTACGAGCGGGCAGTGCGCCCTCCGCCACAAGGCGCAGGCACTCGGCGATGTCGTCCATCGTGGAGCCGCTGCTGCCCAGCAGACGCATATGACGCGACGCGAGCAGCGTCCAATCCAACTCGACTCTCTGCCCCTTGGGAATGCCTGCAAACAGGTTCAGCACGCCGCCGTCGGTGAGTAGGGGGTAGGTCAGCGCGACGGCGTTAGGGTCGGAGGCGAGCAACATCACTTGGTCGTAGCCGTAGGGGCAGAGGGCGCGCAGGTGCGCCCGCTGCGCCTCAGGCTCGGCGTCGGCGTTGCAGTAGAACTGGAGTTCAACGCCTCCCGCCTGCGCGAGGGGCGTCCCCATCGCTTGCAGCGGCGCAAGGCGTTCAGGATGACGGTCCACCACGACTATCTGGGCAGGCGGTTCGGGGCGTGTGAGCGCGTAGAACAGCTGCATCTGTCCCATCGCGCCGCCTGCGCCGAACAACAAGAGCCGATCCCCCTTGCGCAACGCAGTGTCGCGCGTGTGGCGGTAAGCGTCAGTGATGTCCCAGCTGGTTGTGCTTGTTATCTGTAGACGGTCGTAATGGAGCCTGCCGACATCAGTGGGTACAGCGTTCAATTTATGATGACAGGTGAAGCTGAGCGCGCCGCCGTAACTGAGCGCATCGGCGGCGGTCTCCAGCAGTGCAGGCGTCGGGTCGCCGAAAATCAGGATATCGGTGAAGCCGTCAGGCGCGTAGGTCTCGCGCAGGCGTCGGAGTGAAATAGGGTCGTAAAGGCGCTCCGCACTCGCTTCCAAGCGCACAGTGTGCATGCCGAGTTGCTGTGCGGTGTGGAGAAACTCGTCAGCGAGGGAGTTGCCGCGCGAATCGACGACGATAACGGCGACGCCCCCTGTGGCTTGTACATTCCTGTCCAAGCAGGTTCCGTCGGCGGGGACGCCGACGCTACGGTTTTGGTTTCGTCGGCGGGGACGCCGACAGTACGGTGGGTGTTGTCGTCGGCGGGGACGCCGACGGTAGGCTTTGCGACGCCAAGAAAGGCGTCGCACCAGAGTTGTCCGTCGGCAGGGACGCCGACGCTACAGAGCTGCTCCAACGCGCTGCAACGATACCGTATCATCGGCGCGTGGGGCACGATAACCAGCCACCTACCGCGCGGTTGAGGTGTGGGGCGTGGCTGGATGCGATAACTTGCGACCACGCATGCCCACGGCTCCACCAACGCGGCTTCGGCATAACTGAGATGCTCGGGACAGCGCAGCAGATAGCAACCTGCATCGCCGTTCAGCACTGGCTCGCCGAAGACCGTGTATTGCGAGTAGCCGCCGTCGAGCGCGTAGCCGACCGCCTGCACACGCCCGTTCACATACACATCTGCCTGCACGATGTAGCGCTCGCCCACTTGGAAGCGACCTGCGAGCGCGTCGCCAACTTGGGCGACCGTGCCGCTAATCTCGTGCCCCATCACGACGGGGTGCGTGCGCAAATCACGCGCGATTTTGGGGTGCGCCTCGCCCAGCCGTACGATTTTGAGGTCGCTGAAGCATATCCCGACGGCGTCGATGCGCATCAGTAGCTCGTTCGGCGCGGGCTGGGGCGTGGGCAGGCGTTCGGGCTTGCCGTCGCGCCCCAGATTCTCCAACCCTGCACCGTATAGGTTCCAG
>CALGZO010000008.1 GCA_937934465.1 uncultured Fimbriimonadales bacterium
AGTTCGTGCTGCAGCAGTTCCTGAACCGTTTGGAGCGCACAAAACGCAAGGCGCGTCAACCGTTCGCAGGCGCTCTGCACCGCGTAGACGACCACTGCATCGAGTTCCGCTGGCGTTCCGACGAGCGCGCCGTTGGACGCATTCAACGCTATCCCGAACACGAGACGATTGTGCTGTTCCAGCTGCGTTCGTCGTCGCGGCACGATGCGTTGCACCAGTTCGCGCGCCCGATTTTCGACACCTTGCGCGTCGCGCCCGATGAGGACGGATGGGTCGAATGGAGTTTGTACGGTCTGCAGACTGCCGCGCCCGCCGATTTTCGGCTGGAGCGGTCGCAAGTGTTGATGGGTCAGACGCGCTTGGTGTTGCAGCGTCGGCACGAGCGATTGGTGCTGGAGCGGATTGCCCGTGCTGAGCAGTTGATGAAGGGCTACGAGTTTGCCGAGTGGGTGGACTATTGGCTGCGCTGGCGTGGGTGGCGGGGTGTGCGCGAGCCGTTCACTTGGGACGAGAACGATTTCGGGGTGCATCTGCGCACGCGCGTTGGCTGGGGCGCGCTGCTGACCGAGTGCGTGGCGAGTCCGCTCCGCCTGCGCCTACCTGCGTGGCGCGTGCGCGCCGTCGCGTGGGTGTGCCGCGCACGCAACGCCGTGTTTCACATCCAACACTTCTCAGCGTTCCGCTCCGACCTGATTGAGGAGGTGATGGCGCGCACGGTATGCTGTTGAAACGCTTCTGGCAGCGGCGCACCCCACCGTCGCTCGATCGTAAGCAAGTGCTGCGCCTCTATCCACTCCGCAACGCCGTCGTGCGCTACGAGCAGGACGAGCAAGGCGTCTACACGCTGATTGTGCCGTTGCAACCGCGCGGGTTGTTTGGCTGGTTCAGCAGGATTTTCAAGCTGCCGCGCGAACATCGTATCGTGTTGGACGACATCGGCAGCGTGGTCTGGGCGCTGTGCGACGGTCGGCACAATGTGGAGGCGATTGCGCAGCGACTGGCGCAGCAGTATCAGTTAGAGCGGCGCGAGGCGGAGTATTCGCTGTTCGCGTTTTTGGATACGCTTGCGCGGCGCGGATTCATCGCCTACTCCAAAAAACGGCTATGAGTGCGAGACAAACGGGTTCGGGCACGATACGCAAGCAGGTGCAGCTGCCGTTGTCGGTGGCGTTTCGGATTAGCCTGCTGAATATACGGGTGCGCTTCCTGCGTGCGCTGATTACGGCGGCGGGCGTGATGCTGGGGATTGCCTTCTTCACGGCGGTGCGCGCCGCCGCGCTGTATGCCCCACCGTTAGACCCCAACGACCCAGCCGCTATCGAATCGGCTGTGCGCCAAACTTGGCTGGTGGTGATGAGCCTGCTGATGTCGACGGTCGGTATCTCGAACTCGATGCTGATGGCGGTCACCGAACGCTACAAGGAGATTGGCACGATGAAGTGTCTGGGCGCGCTCGATTCGTTCGTGGTGAAGTTGTTCTTTCTGGAGTCGGGAATGCTGGGGATTGTGGCGTCGGCGATAGGGTTTCTGCTGGGCTGGGGGCTGGTGTTTTTGATTAACCTGTTTCGGATGGGTTCGGGCGTGTTCGGCGCGGCGACGCTGGGGGAGTTGCTGGCGTTGCTGGGTCAGGCGATGGCGGTCGGCGTGGTGGTGACGGTGGTGGCGACGATTTTGCCCGCGATACGCGCCGCGAAGATGCCCCCAGCCGCCGCCCTGCGCGTGGAGGTGTGAGGGGAATGGCGATGGGAGTATCCCGCGCCATCCCCACGGTAGGTTATGTATCGTTGGAGCAACCCGCGCCAAAGTCCATCAGCAGGGCAATCAGGTCAGCATCGTCCACGATGCCGTCCCAGTTGATGTCCTCTGCGCTATCAACCGTTTCGCCGAAGCGGATGAGCAAGGCAATCAGGTCGGCGTCATCCACGCAGCCACTGCCATCAATGTCTGCCAAGTAGATGATAATCTCTTCAGGCAGCGGCTCTACCGACCGATCGCCGCCCTCGACGGGTATTTCCGTGTCGTCCTCATCGAGGCGGTTCGGACAGTTGGGTCTGGGCGAGCAGCTGCCACTGATGTTGGCAGGCACGCTGGAAACCGATGCTGTACCTGTAATGGTTGGTCCGACATACCCCAGTCCTTGTAGTCGGCAGCTGGTATCCACACGGAGCGGTTGTCCGCTCATGCGGATGCGTGGGTTATTCAAGACTTGGATACGATTGCCGAACGCTGTAATCGTGCCGTTCTGGACGGTCATGTAGCGCAGTTCGTAGTGCAGGTGCGGGCCTGTAGAGCTGCCTGTGCTGCCGAGCCGTCCGATTGGCGCACCTGCCCCTACCGTACTGCCGTTGGGCGCCAAGAAGTAGTTCAAGTGCGCATAGATGGTGCTCACATACGAGTTGGTTGTTCCGCTCTGCAGCACATTGCTCACGACCACAACATAGTTGCCGTAGCCGTCGCATCCCGACTGCGCGCGATTATAAACACGCCCTGCATGCGAGGCGACAATCACCTCGCCACAGTCTTCCAAGAAGCCTGTCTGGTAAGGGCAAGTGGAGCGCGACCCTGAAACGCGGTTGAAATCCACCGCGTACAGAATGCCCTGGCTCGTGTGTCCGTCGTAGGTGGAGGGTATC
>CALGZO010000009.1 GCA_937934465.1 uncultured Fimbriimonadales bacterium
GGGCAATCTACTCCGTCGCCTAAGCGCATCATAGCCCCCCAAAAAGGCGCGGCTGGAACCCCGTTCCCCGAATACAAACCTGAACCCAAGCCCGAAGACGCGCTCGACCTTGACGCCGTTCGCGCGGAAGCCGAATCCATCCGCCTGCAAGCCATCCGAGACGCCGAGCGTATCCGCGAGCAGGCGCAACGCGAAGGCTACCAGCGCGGCTACGAGCAGGGCTACGCCGACGGCGAACACCACGCCCGCCAAAACGCCGAAACTGAACTGCAACACACCGTGCAACGCCTGCGCGACCAAGTGGAAGCAGTCGTCCAACAGTTGCAGGCGCAGTATGAGTCCTATCTTCAGCACGCCGAGACGCAAATGCTCGAACTGGCGTTGGAGGTCGCCCGTAAAATCGTGCGTGAAGAGCTCAAACTGCAACCTGAACACGCGCTTGCGATTGTACGCGACGCGCTCCGCCGAGTGCAGGGCTTCGTGCATCTGCGTATTCGTGTGAACCCGCTGGATTTGGAGCTGATACGCCAGAACCGCGCCGCCCTGCTCCATATCGTCGATGGCGTCGACGGCATCGAGATTGTGGAAGACCGTCGCGTAGACCATGGCGGCTGCATCATCGAGACGGAGCAGGGCGTGTACGACGCGCGGATTAGAACCCAGCTCAGCGAGTTGGAGCGCGTAATACGCGACGCGGCATAACCCCGTATTCGGTATAATAGCCCGCGATGGAACGGGCGAGCCTGCTACTGGAAATCGGGTGCGAGGAGATTCCCGCCGCTTTTATGCGCGACGCGCTCTCCCAGCTGCGCGAGAAGCTGGGCGCGCTGCTGCACGAATCGCGCTTAGAGTTCGGAACCGTTCGCACGCTGGGCACGCCGCGCCGTCTGATTGCAATAGCAAACGCCGTCGCGACGCAGCAAACGCCCCAAGAACGCACCGTGCGCGGTCCCGCCAAACGCGCCTGCTACGACGCGCAGGGCAACCCGACGCAAGCGCTGATTGGGTTCGCCAAGTCGCGCGGCGTCGAAATCGATGCTGTGCAGTTCATGGAGACGCCACAGGGTGAATACGCCTTCATCCAAGAGTATGACGCTGGTAAGCCCGCTGTGGATGTGCTTGCCGAAGCCCTGCCGACGCTGATTGCCTCGATGACCTTCCCCAAAATGCTCCGTTGGGGCAGCCACAAGATGCGCTTCGCGCGCCCTATCCGCTGGATAGTCGCTATGCTGGGCGACGCCGTAATCGAGTTTGAGCTGGAGGGCATCCGCACAGGCAGGCAGAGCCGTGGACATCGGTTTATGAGTCCGAACCCCTTCGAGGCGCGCTCGCCCGAAGCGTTTGTGGAGCAGTTGCGCGAGGCGCGTGTGATTGCCGACCCCGACGAGCGCGCCCGCATGATTACCGACGGCGCGCATCGGCTGGCGGCGACGCTCGGCGCACGACCCGTGATTGAACCCGACCTGCTGGAAGAGAATGTGCATCTGGTGGAGTATCCGCACTTGCTGTTGGGAGGCTTCCCCGAAGCGTTTCTGCGTCTGCCCGCGCCTGTGCTGGTGTCTGCGATGAAGAAACACCAGAAGTTCTTCCCGCTGGTGAACGCGGAGGGCGCGCTGCTGCCACACTTTATCTCGGTGTACAACAACGGCGACCCCGACAAGGTGCGCGAGGGCAACGAGTGGGTGCTGATTGCTCGCTTCAACGACGCCGCCTTCTTCTTCGATGAGGACCGCAAGCAGCCGTTGGAGGCGTTCGCGCCCGCGCTCTCGCGGATACTCTATCAGCAGAAGCTGGGCACGATGGCGGACAAGGCGCACAGGCTGACGCGCCTTGCGGAACGGCTCGCGCGCGCCCTCGATTGGAGCGCGGAGCAGACCGCCCTGTTGCAACGCGCCGCCGCGCTGTGCAAAGCCGACTTAGCCACGCAGATGGTGATGGAGTTCCCCGACCTACAGGGGGTGATTGGTGCGGAGTATGCGCGTCTGTCGGGCGAGGACGAGCGCGTGGCGCAAGCAATCGCCGAGCAGTACGCGCCGCGCCACGCAGGCGACCCCATCCCCGACACGCCGCTCGGACGCGCACTCGCGCTGCTCGACCGCGTCGACGCGCTGACGGGCTATGTGGGGCTGGGCTACCTGCCGAAGGGTTCGTCCGACCCGTTCGGATTGCGCCGCGCCGCCGCGGGCGTCGTCGAGATTCTCAGCCAAGAACCTGACTATCCCACGCTGGCGGAACTGGTGCAGCGCGCTCACGACGAGTATCGCGAGCAGCGCGCCCCGCTCAAACCGCTCGTCGCCGTGCAAGCCGATTTGCGCGCGCTCTTCTACAGCCGTATCGAGGCGCTCTTGGAAGAGCAGGGCGTGCGCTACGACCTCGTGCGCGCGACGCTCGGCGGCGGCTGGGACGACTCGGTCTACGGTTTCATGCAGCGCGCCCACCTGCTCCAACGCCACGCGCCCACGCCCGACTTCCTGCCTCTGGTGCAGACCGCCACGCGCCCTGCTAATATCTTAGCCGCCGCCGAGAAGAAAGCCATCAAAGCCGTCGCGAGCCTCGAACAGGTGGACGCAACGCTGTTCGAACACGACTCGGAACACGCCCTGATGGAAGCGTTAGCGCAGGCGACCCCGCGATTCGAGGCGCTCTACTACAAGCATGACTACGACGCCATCTACCAAGAGCTGCTCTCGCTCGCTGCGCCTGTGAACGCGCTTTTCGACGGCGTGCTGGTGATGACCGACGACGCCCCGCGCCGCCAGAACCGCCTGAACCTGTTGGCGTGTGCGAATCGGCTCTTCTTAGCCCTCGCCGACTTCACTCAAGTCGTGCAGGAATAGCTCCAAACGCAGATGGAGGGCGTCTTTCTGCTCGCTATTGAGGCTTCCAGTGTCGTGGGCGGCGTCGCGCTGGTGGAGAGGGGGCTGCTGCAAGGCAGTGTGCGTCTCGCGCACGGGCGGAACCTCTCAGGCAATCTGCTCCACGCCGCCGAGTGGCTGCTGCAACGCCGTCAGCGCGCTCTGGAGCAGGTGGACGCCATCGCCGTGGATGTGGGTCCGGGCGCGTTCACGGGGCTGAAGATTGGCGTGACGATAGCGAAAACTTGGGCGCACGCGCTGGGCAAGCCGCTGGTCGCCGTGAGCGCGTTTGAAGCCTGCACAGCGGGCATGCCGGAGGCGACGCCAACGCTGGTCGCTCTGCCCGCGCGGCGCGATGCGCTCTACCTGCAGTGGCTGCGCCCGAACAGCGAGGGTACGCCCGAACCACTCAGTGAACCCGCGTTTGTGTTGCAAGACGCGCTTGGCGAGTGGGTTGCGCAACATACGCCTGCGGCGGAGTGCGTTCAGGCAATTGGCGCAGCGCATGCCCATGCGTGGCTTGCGCCTCATCTACCGCAGCTGCGTTGGACTATTATAGAATCGCCGCCGCCTGAGGGCGTTGCCCAAGTCGGATGGCGTAAGTACCAGCGCGGCGAGACGAGCCACCCGTTCAGCCTCGCGCCGCTCTATATACAACCGCCGTCCATCCACATCAAGCCTCAGGGGACTTAAAATCCCCCGTGGTGCCCAGGGCGGGATTCGAACCCGCACGGGTTGCCCCAGAGGATTTTAAGTCCCCCGCGTCTGCCGTTCCGCCACCTGGGCTGGGCGAAAATTATACCCCCGTTAGGGGCACACGATTCGGCGCGCCACGAAGTGGTCCACGCCCGCCTCCACGATCGAGTCGTTCGGGTTGTCGCTGGTTCCGAACCGCACGCGCACCTGGGCTGTGGGCGTGACATAGTCGCCGACTCGGAAACTACGGCGAACCCACTGGTTCTCTCTGCCTGTGAACGCGACGGTCTCCACGCGCGTCCATGTTGCCCCGTTGTCGTTGGAGACCTCCACCCAGAAGGCGTCGTTGATGGTCGTGCCGTTGTAGAACCAGCGGTAATATTCGATGATGGCGTCTGCGCCTGCGAGGTTAATCACAGGCGAGATGAGGTAGGTCGGACCGCCATCCACATCGGCTTCCCCGACCGAGCCGCCCACGCTGCCCTGCCCCGTGAAATAACAGCGACTGCCAGGATCGGGCGAGTCGGATCCTGGGTTCGCGGGAAGCCCGTTTTGGAAAGTGCCTCGCGGGACATCGCGCACCCACGCGCCTGCGGTCAGCGAGGGGTCGTTTTGCACGCTCCAGCCTAAGTTCGTCTCGAAGGTGTCTTCAAAGACGGTCTCAAGTCCCAGCGCTGCCAGCGTGCTAAGCGGCGCATTCGCGCCGTTGCGAGGGTAGAAGGTGGGTCGCCCCTGAATGTCGCGCGCCTCGATGTAGTACTCGAAAGTGCTGCCGCAGGGCGGCACAGGAACCGCCGTAACTGCGCCGTTGCTACCCACGCGGTTCATCCGCACAGTTTGCCATGCCCCCCGATTCACGCGATAGTGTAGGAACACGGCGTTCATGTCGCGTTGCGCGGTCAGGTCGCTGACACGAACCGCGAAGCGCATCAACGGTAGAACAGGGCTGCCAGGGATTGGCGGCGCGACGATGGCGTCGGGCAACACACGCGGCTCGATGCGTACCCAGTCGATCGGGGGCGCAGGCAGGTTGTGCCGTGCGAAGCCCGTCGCAATCTGCACATAGTGTGGGGTTCCGTTGTAGATGTCCCCGTCGTCGTCGTCCAAAGTCAATACATCGATGGTAATCTGCGGCGAAATGCCTGTCGGACGGAGCAAAATACTATTGAGATACCACTCGCGCACTCGATCCAGCGCGTACTGGGGGTTATTCGAGTAGCGGTTGCGCATCTCCAGCCAGGTCTGCCAGAACGCGCCGCTGAGTACCTGCCCGCAGTAATGCACTCCGCCCGAACAGGGATGCTGACGGTCGTTCACGCTGTTGCGGATACACCCTGTGCCCACGCCCCGAAACTCGATGCCCAAGCAGGGGTCCACGGTCAACAGCGCAGCCGTCACATCGGCGATACCCTCGTGGTAGTCGCCACTCGCATTCGGATGCCCCATCGCAATAACGAAGTGTCCGTACTCGTGATAGATGACCGTCGAGTAGCAGGTGTTCACGCAGCCGCCGCCCGCGCGATAAAAGTTAATCGTGCGGTTGCTGTAGTAGGCGTTGCAAGTGTTCGCAATGTTTACATTGCACGGTATCTGGATGTCCACTCCGGGATAGTTCGGATTGATGGATTTCACGAAATCGTACACGATTTGGGTGTGGAGGAGACCGTTCAGTTGCGCGGTGTTGAATTCGGTGGGGTTCGCGTTGAACAGGAAATCTACGAAGGCAGGTGGGTTCACTGTTTGCTCCAGCACGAGCGTTGCGCCTGCCTGATTGCTTACACGCACGGCGGGACCGATGAGTTCTGCGCGTACAGTTGCGCTACCGACTCCACTGAAGGGCAGGGTGAATGTGCCGTCGATGGCGCTGAAGATACTCCCACCGCCGACCACGCTCACGCGCAGTTTCGGGAGTTCGCGCAGCACGGGCGGGTTCGCCGTA
>CALGZO010000010.1 GCA_937934465.1 uncultured Fimbriimonadales bacterium
CGCAAACACAGGTGCGACGCCATTCTTGGCGTCGCAACACCGCCGTCCCCGCCCATAAAACCTGCGACGACAGGAATGTCGTCGCACCCGCCGTAGCACCACTGTCCTCGCCGACGACACCTCGCCCACCGCGTAGCGTCAGCGTCCGCGCCGACGGAGATGCTTGGACAGGATTGTCCAAGCCACTGGGTCGTAGCGTCGGCGTCCGCGCCGACGAACACACGAAGGCAGGCGAGGGTGTTCGGAAAATCGTCTTGACAGAATGCCCATCCCTGGAACGCAGGTGCACTCCTACGCCAATAACCAAGTAGGTGCTGGTACCCCCTCCTTTAGGTTCCCCCTGCAAGCAGGGGGAACCACCTGAGAAAAATCGGTTCCCCCTTTTCAAGGGGGAACCTGCAGGAGGGGGTTCCCCATACAACAGGTGAATTTTCGAACATCCTCAAGGCAGGCGTGTGGTTTACCCTCTCCGTAGGTTCCCCCCTGTTTGCAGGGGGAACCTTGAGGAGGGAGTCAAAAACACTCAATTACCGACGCCAAGAATGGCGTCGCACCCGAACGCGCCGACCTAAGATGTGAACGCGGAATTCGTATCCCTGTCAGGGGCTGGGGAGGGGCGATTTCATATTTCAGGAATGTAGCGATGTTTGCACTGTTGGGGCTGCTCGGCAGGAGTAGCGCTGCTTATGCGGTAAGTGTAGCGCAGTAGGTAAAATTTGCATGTGCGTTGGCGCGAGAATCTGCTGGAGAAGATAGGCGCGTTGGTGACGGCGGTGCTGCTGGCGTTGTATGTGCAGTCGCAGCTGCACCCTGTGATTGAGCGCGTCTACGATGCGCCTATCGAGTTGCTGAACGCGCCGCCGAACCACGAGGTGCGCTTGGAGACGGGCAGTCGCGTGCGCGTGACGGTGCGCGGCGTGAAAGAGCAGGTGGAGCAGACACGCGCGGAGCAGATTCGCGCCTATGTAGACCTGAGCAACGCGCAACCCGGCGAGAACCGATTGCCCATCCGCTTGGAGTACCCGACGGAATGGCGCGGCGCGCTCACCATCGAGCCGAGCCGACCCACTGCCCGCGTGAACTTAGAGCCGCGCCTGAGCCGACAGCTACCTGTGCGCGTGAACCTGACAGGTATCCCAGAACTCCAAGAGGTATTAGCGGAGGCGATTCCAGAGCCTGCTACCGTGCGCATCACGGGCGCAGCGTCGCAAGTGCGGCGCGTGCGCACTGTGCAAATCACCTTCGATATGACGGGGCTGCAAGGCGATTTGGAGACGGAAAGTGCGCCCACCCCATTAGACGAGAACGGCGCGCCCGTGCTGAATGTGCAGATGACGCCCGCCGAAGTGCGTCTCAAGGTGCGCCTCATCCCGCAGCCGACCTCCAAAACCGTACCGGTAAGCCCGCGCTTGGAAGACCTCCCGCCGTTCCCTTATCGGGTGATTTGGTTCTCGGTGGAGCCTGTCTCGGTGCAGTTGCGCGGCAGCCCCAGACAGCTGGCGCAGATTAATGTGATTGAGACCGCGCCCATCTCGTTGCGCGAGAAGACGCGCGATGCGGAGATTCGCGTGCCGTTGCGTGCGCCTATGGGCGTGCAGATTGTCGGCGCGAAGGAGGCGTTAGTGCGCGTGCGCATCCAGCGCGAGCAACAGCCTGAGCCGCCGCCGCGTCCCAAGCCGCCCGCTGAACCCGATGAACCCGCAGCCCCCAAGGAGGAACCCACCTGATGGCGCAAGTGTATACCGACGCGGACGCGCCGCTAACCCCGCTCCAATCGCGCGTCATCGCTATTCTCGGCTACGGCTCGCAGGGACGCGCTCAGGCGCTCAACCTGCGCGATAGCGGACTGCAGGTGATTGTCGGCGCGCGGCGCGGACTCTCGTGGGAACGCGCCCAATCGGACGGCTTCGAGGTGCTAACTGTGTCCGACGCAGTGGCGCGCGCCGATGTGCTGATGCTCCTCATCAACGACGAGCATCAGCCCGCGCTCTACACCGAGCAGATTGCGCCCCACTTGCGCACGGGGCAGGCGCTGGGCTTCGCGCACGGTTTCAATATCCACTTCGGGCAAATCGCGCCCCCTGAGGATATCGATGTGTTTATGGTCTCGCCGAAGGCGGTCGGTGCGCAGCTGCGTCGGCTCTACCTGCAGGGTCACGGCGCGCCGTGCCTGATAGCCGTGCACCAAGACTTCACTGGCGACGCGAAACCGATTGCGCTTGCCTACGCGCGTGCGCTGGGCGGCACACGCGCGGGCGTCTACGAGACCACCTTCCGCGAGGAGTGCGAGGCAGACCTGTTCGGCGAGCAGGCAGTGCTGTGCGGGGGCGTGCCTGCACTGGTGCGCGCCGCCTACGAGACGCTGGTCGAGGCGGGCTATGCCCCTGAGGTCGCCTACTTCGAGTGCCTGCACGAGCTCAAGCTCATCACCGACCTCATCTATGAGAGCGGCATTCGCGGGATGCTGTTCGCTATCTCCGACACCGCGCAGTACGGCGCGACCACACGCGCCGAACGCATCGTGGACGCCCATGTGCGCGAGAACCTACGCCAAGTGCTGCGCGACATCCAGACGGGCGAGTTCGCGCGGGAGTGGATTTTGGAAAATCTGGCAGGTCGCCCTGTGTTCCGCGCCCTCGAACGCGCCGCCGCCGAACACCCCATCGAATCGGTGGGCGAGACCATCCGCGCACAGATGGCTTTCCTCAAGAAACGCGAATAACGCCCTCTACAAAACCTCGCAAATCTGCCGATAATTGCCCCCAGAGCGTCTGGAACGAGTCTATCAGCACACACGCACGCTGATAGGGAGGGCAATCTATGTACGAAGCCTACTGGGGTCTGACCGAGCCGCCGTTTGCACTGACGCCCGATCCGCGGTTCCTGTATATGAGCAAGGAACACGAGGACGCGCTGGTGATGTTGCACTACGCCATCACGCGCAATCGCGGCGCGGGCGCGCTGCTGGGCGATATCGGACTGGGGAAGACCACGATTAGCCGCAAACTGATTGAGATTTTAGACCCCATCCAATACAAAATCGCGCTGATAGTGAACCCGATTTTGACGCCTATCCAGCTGCTGCAAGAGATTCTGCACCAGTTAGGCGTGGCGGCGTCCACGCGCAATCGCCAGCAACTGGTGCAGCAGCTCCACGAGCATCTAATCCATATGTACGAGCACGGGCAGCGCGCTGTGCTGATGATCGATGAGGCGCACCTAATTCGCTCCGCCAACACTTTTGAGGAGCTGCGTCTGCTGCTGAACTGCCAGATGAACGACCAGTTCCTGATAAGCCTCATCTTGCTGGGGCAGTTAGAGTTGCAGAAGAAGTTGGAGCGTGTGCCTGCGCTGAAGCAGCGGCTGGCAGTGCGCCATGTGTTGAAACCGTTAGACCAGCAGGAGACGGCGAACCTGATTGAGTACCGCATGCGCGTGGCAGGCTACGCAGGGGAGCGCATCCCGTTCACACCCGACGCGCTGTACGAACTCTATCAGTTTACTGGAGGCTATCCGCGCCTGATTTGCCAACTGGCAGACAACGCGCTGGTGATTGGCATGGCGCAGAAGACGCAAGTCATCGACGGCTACCTGATGCACGGCGTGATTCAGGACTACGAGGGCAAGGAGTGGTGAGCATGAACTTGGTCGATGCGATACGAACCGCGACACAACAGCGATTACACACGCCGACGCCTGAACCAGCAGTTGCCGTCGCGCCTCATGAGGAGAGCGAGGGCGTGCAGACCGTGCGCTTCGAGGTGCGCCTGACCAACCAGCAGCTCTATGATTTGCTGCAGTGGCTCGCGCGCAATCTGCACCCTGTGATGACTTTGCGCGAGGCGGCGAGCTATTTACGCCTGCGCACTGCAGAGGTGGTCGCGCTCGCCGAGAGCGGAGAGGTGCCTGCTTTCAAGGTGGACGGCAAGTGGCGATTCCTCAAGAGCGCACTGGACGAGTGGATGCTCGCGCAGCGCGCCGCCGAGTTCTCTACAAGTGAGGAGGAGACGCATGTCGCTTAAAAAGCGCAAACCTACGGTTAAGGGCGAAAGCGTGGTCGCCCTCGATCTCGGCGCCAGTAGCCTCAAGTTGTGTGTAGGCGCAGTGCAAGGGCGCGCCCTGCAAGTACAACGGCTGACAGAGACGCCCATGCCAGCGAACGCATTCCGCGAGGGCGCGATTTTAGACGCCGACGCTGTGTATAAAGCCCTGCGTGCGACTCTGCCCCACGCGCAGGCGAAGACCAAGCGCGTGTACCTGACAATCGGCGGACCGCAGACCACAGCGCGTCCCATCCGCCTGCCCCGCATGACGCCTGAGGCGCTGCAGAAGTCGATTCAGTACGAGGCGACGCGCTACCTGCCCTCCGCCGCCGAGGAGCATCTGATTGGCTTCCAAATCCTGCCCTCCAGCGGCGAGGAGCA
>CALGZO010000011.1 GCA_937934465.1 uncultured Fimbriimonadales bacterium
GGCGATAACGGCGGCGACGGTGGCGGTGGCGGCGATAATAACGGCGGCGATAATCCGCCTACAAATCGTCCACCCAGTACGCCGACCCTGCTTGCGCCCAGCCCGAACGCGACCACCTCTGCTACGCCGAGCTTCAAACTACAGGCATCCGACCCTGACGGCGATACGCTCCGCTACGAGATAGAAGTGAGCGTGGGCAACCGACAGTTCAGCTTCGCGCTCGATTCCAGCGCGAGTGGGGCGGTCGCTCGTTTCCAAGTGCCGACTGCCCAAGCGTTGCCCGCTGGCGCGGCGAGTTGGCGCGCCCGCGCGATAGATTCACGAAACGCCGCGAGCGCGTGGAGCGAGCCACAGCCGTTCACCGTCTCCAGCGCGTTGCCCAGCCAGCTCCATGGCGTGTTGACCCTCGGGCTGGGGCTGAACCTGCCCAACGCCACGCCCGAATCGCTCGGCTTGCAGGGCGTGCGCATCGTGGAGTGGAACCCCACCACGCAGCAGTACCAAGACGCATCTCTGCTCCGTATCGGCAGGGGCTACTTCCTCAAGGCGGACGCGCCCGTTCAGCCTGACCTCAGCGGCGCGCCCTTCACAGGCGAGGTACGCATACCCCTGCAAACAGGCTGGAACCTCATCAGCCACCCCTACCTTGCGCCGTTGGCGTGGGACGAGACGGCGATTCGCGTCGTGCAAGGCGGCGAGACCCGCACCCTACGCGAGGCTAACCAAGCGGGCTGGCTGGAGCGGTATGCGTGGGTGTGGGACGCCTCGCAACGCCGCTATCGCCTGATGTGCGACCCGCGCGCCTTGCCAAACGCCCTGACGGAGCTGTCGCCCTTCTCTGGCGCGTGGATTTTGGCGTGGCAGCCGTGCGAGTTGGTGCTGAACCCCACGACGCGCGCGCCGAGCGGGCGTGGCTTCGAAACGCCGCCCAACGGTTGGACGCTGCGCGTGCAGGCGTCAGTCGGCTCGGCAAGCGACGAGGCGGTGGTGGGCGTCGGCGAGCCGCTGCTGGCGAGCGCGCCGCCCAACGCGCCCGACACGCCCGCGCCCGTGCAGATACGCCTCAAACGCGCCGCGCAGTCCCTCAACGCGGACATCCGTCGCGCTGACGAACGCGCCGAGTGGACGCTGGAAGTCGCCGTCGCCCCTGCTGACAGGGCGCAAGTGGTGGAGCTCCACTTCCCCGACCTCGCCCGGCTGCCGCGCCGCGCAACGCTGGCGCTCTATGACGAGCAGAGCCAGCGCGTCTTCCCGCTGCGCACGCGCGCACGCTACGCCTTCACCGCGCCCCCTGAAGGCGGCGTGTTCCGATTCCGAATCCAACAAGAGCGCGCCCGAACGCCCCTGCAGATACTCCAGCCCTCGGCGCTGGGCGGACGCAACGCGGGCGGCGTCTACACCCTGCAAGCCACGCTCACCGCGCCTGCCCAAGTGCAGTTCGAAATCCGCGCCGCAGGGCGCACCGTGCGCACGCTCCCCGTGCAGACCACTCGTGCATCGGGCATCGTGCAGGTCGTGTGGGACGGACGCGACGACATAGGACGCGCACTGCCCCCAGGCAGCTACCAGGCGCACATCGTGGCGCAATCCGACGATGGACAACTCGCGCGCGCGGTCGTGCCGATACTCATCACACGCTAAGGAGATTGCTATGAGAGTCGCACTCAAGGTTCTGATTGGGCTGGCGGTTGTGAGCGTGATTGCCTGTGGCGGTGGCGGCGGTGGTGGCGGGGGCGGCGCGCCCACCCCCATCGCCGACGCCACGCCGCCCACCATCGGCGCGATTGCCGTGCAGCCCGAGCTGATTGCGCCTGACTCGCAAGCGACCATCGCCGTGCCCATCTCCGACGACCGCTCGGGCGTCTCGATGGCGCAGGCGACGATTACCTACCCCGACAACACGCAAGCGAGCGTCGCCCTAAGCGCGTCGCAGGGCGTCTACCAAGGCAGTTTCCAAGCGCGTTGGAACGGGACGGCAGGGCAGATCCGCGTGCGCATCCGCGCGATGGATCAGGCAGGCAACGCCGCAGAGCGTGAAACCGCCGTCAACGCCATCGGAAACCCGCCGCCCGCGCCGTTCTGAACTTTTATCACAACCGCGCAACGCATGGTATAATCCATCCACCGCAAGGGAGATGGAGAATCCATGCGTCTCAAGCTCTATCTGGGTAGGGGCGATGCGCCGCTGCACACGCCCGTCCACTACAACTACTTCCTGCAGGCGTTCATCTATCGCCATCTGGAAGCGCATTTAGCGCAGCGTCTCCACGACGAGGGCATCGGCGAGGGCACGAAACGCTTCCGCTACTTCACCTTCTCGCGCTTGATGGGCGATTTCGAGCGGCAAGGCGAGCAGCTGGTCTTCCCGCGCGGCGCGGTGCTTTACATCGCTTCGCCCAACAAAGCGTTCCTCGAATCGCTCCTGTTGCATCTGCTCACCACAGAGGAACTCCAGATAGGCGAGTCGCGTGCGCCTTTGCGCAAAGTCGAGGCAATCCCCCAGCCGCGCTACCAATCGGAAGTGGTGTTGAAAGCGATTTCGCCAATCACCCTACGCGAAACGCTCCGCCAGCCGAGCGAGAAATACACTTATTACTTGGAGCCGCGTGAACCCGACTTCAGCGCGCGTATCATCGGCAACCTACGCGACAAGGTGCGCTTCTGGTACGGGCGCGACATCCCTCCAGGCGACGCCTACTGTGTTCCCCTCGCGGTCGATCTGAAAAAGAATTTTCACATGGTCAACTTCAAGGGCACTTGGGTCAAGGGCTGGAGCGGGTTGTATCGCTTCCACGCGCCGCCAGAGTATTTCCAAATGGCGCTGGATGCGGGCATCGGCGAACGCAACTCCGGCGGCTTCGGCTGCGTGGAAGTGTATCGGAAGGTTGACAAAGACCGCCCCCCAACACGCGCAAACAGGGAACTAAGTACTCAGTAATCAGGGCGTAGATATCTGACTTGGGTGCAAAACTCGGTCTTTGAGGGCGAGCTTACCGAGGCGCAGCTCGCCCGCCTGCAACGCGCCTTGCTCAAGATTATCGACCCGAACGAAGACAGCGTGCTGTTCTATCTCTTGCGTAGCACGGCGTATCTGGAGCGGCGCACGCTGGGGGTCTCTAAGAACGAGCCGACCCAGTTTCTCTGAGCGCGGGGTAAGTGCGGCGGGCGAGTTGAGCGAGAGGGCAGCCTCGTCGGCGTCGGCGGGCATGCAGCTGCCCCTGTTTTTCGCCTGATTATTGACTAACCGTTCGTTCGACGACATCTAAAACAACGAGATACTACCTGTTGAGCTTTGCACGACTGCACACACACCACATCCTGTATGCCAAAAACCCAAAATGCGTCGATCGCCGACTTTTTGCCACTTGAGTTCAAATCCGCCGCCGATCGACGACACCCCTTGACTTCACCGACAACGATAGGGTATAGTATTGCCGT
>CALGZO010000012.1 GCA_937934465.1 uncultured Fimbriimonadales bacterium
TCCAAACCCCAGGGTGTGTGCTTGGACAAGAAAGTCCAAGCCACAGGGTGTGTGCTTGGACAAGAATGTCCAAGCCACAGGGTGCGTGCTTGGACAAGAATGTCCAAGCCACAGGGTGCGTGCTTGGACAAGAATGTCCAAGCCACAGGCGCGTAAGCACGACGACAGGAATGTCGTCGCACCACTGTAGCGTCGGCGTCCTCGACGACGAAGCGTGCTTGGACAGGGATGTCCAAGCCACGAGTTGTCCACGCTGGCGCAGATTGCTGGGAATTGACAGCGCAGATGTGGAATAACCCGATGGGGTCTCCTATGGCAGGTAAGGCGAAGAAGACAGACGGCGAGGGTGGCGGAGGCGGCAAGGGCAAAAGCCCGATGCTGATGATGGTGGTCGTGCTGATAGCAGGGCTGGCAGGCGGCGTGTTCGCAGGCAAGAGCCTGATGGCGCCTAAAGCGCCGCCCCCACCCAAACCGCCCACAGTCGGCAAGTCGCTGGAGTTAGGCGAGTTTATCGTCAATCTCGGCGACGACCACTATCTCAAAGCGGGCGTCGCGCTGGGCTTGAAAGAGGGCATCGACCCCAAGAAACTCGAAGAGGACATCGCGCCCCTGCGCGACGCCGCGCTGATGGCGTTCGCCGGCAAAACCCGCTCCGAACTGAACTCGCTGGCAGGCAAACACAAGGTGAAGGAAGAAATCCGCGAGCGCGTCAACGAGGTGCTGGAGCATAAAACCCACGACAAAGAGAGCGTCTTGGAGGTCTACTTCACGGCGTTTACGACGCAGTAGGCGCGAGGCGTCGGGGAAGACGCCACGCCTCAGGCTTCCGCCATCTATTCGGGTACAATAACACCTCAGTTATGCCCGATTACGATGTGTTAGTGGTGGGGTCGGGGCACGCGGGGTGCGAGGCGGCGTTGGCTGCCGCGCGCATGGGCTGCCGAGCCGCCGTCGTCACGCTCAACATTCAGCGCACCGCGCATATGCCCTGCAACTGCTCCATCGGCGGACCCGCCAAAGGACACCTCGTGCGCGAAATCGACGCGCTCGGCGGTCAGATGGGCGTCAACATCGACCGCACGCTCACGCACATTCGGCATGTGGGCACGGGCAAGGGACCTGCTGTGCGCACGCTGCGCGCCCACGCCGACAAGGCGCACTACCCCGCCGAGATGCTCCGCACGCTCCAAGCCCAAGAGAACCTGACGCTGATTGAAGGCTCGGTGGAACGCCTCGTCGTGCGCGATGGGGTCTGCGTGGGCGTACAGGCGCGCGTGCAAGGCAACGACACGGCTCTCATCACCGCGCACGCGGTTGTCATCACGACGGGCACTTTCTTGAACGGGCTGTGCCATATCGGGGAGCAGAAAATCCAAGCGGCGCGCCACGGCGACCAACCCGCCACTGGACTGACAGAATCGCTACGCCAGTTGGGGTTCCGCATCGGCAGGTTCAAGACAGGCACGACCCCACGCATCGACAAAAAGAGCGTCGACCTCTCGCGCCTGACCGAAGTGCCCTCGGAGCCGTGTCCGCCGTTCTCCTATCTGCACGACGCGCTTAGCCCGCCGCGCCCGCTGCTGCCCTGCTGGCAAACCTCCACCAACGAGCGCACCCACGCCGTCATCCGCGCGAACCTGCACCGCTCCGCTATGTACGGCGGGCGCATCACAGGCGTCGGACCGCGCTACTGCCCCAGCATCGAGGACAAAATTGTGCGCTTCCCCGACAAAGACCGCCATCCCGTATTTCTGGAACAGGAGTATTGGGACGCCGACGACCTCTATGTACAGGGGATGTCCACCAGCTTGCCTGCGGAGGCGCAGTTGGAGTTCTTGCGCACGCTGTCGGGCTTGGAAGAGGTGGTGATGATACGCCCCGGCTACGCGGTGGAGTACGATATGGTCTACCCCGACCAGCTCTATCCGACGCTGATGACGAAGGCGGTGCGTGGGTTGTTCTTGGCGGGGCAGATAAACGGCACCTCGGGCTACGAGGAGGCGGCGGCGCAGGGGCTGGCGGCGGGCATCAACGCCGCGCAGTACGCCCTGCGGCGCGAACCGCTCGTGTTAGACCGCGCCAGCAGCTATATCGGCGTGCTGATCGACGATTTGACCACCAAGGGGGTGGAAGACCCCTACCGCATGCTCACGGGCAGGGCGGAGCATCGGCTGCATCTGCGCCACGACAACGCCGACGAGCGGCTCACGCCGATTGCTCGCGCGCTGGGGCTGGCGTCCGACGAACGGTGGCGACGCTTCCGCGAACGCCAAGACCGCCTCAACGCCGAGTTGGCGACGCTGCGCCGACTGGAGGTGAGCGGCAAACATAACCCCGCGCTACAGGCGTTGGGAGGAACCCCCGTGAACGCCCGAATCTCCGCGTTAGAGTACCTGCGCCGCCCCGAAGTCGCCTACGCGACGCTACAGCAGCTCTTCCCCGACGCGCTGTGCGCCCCCGCAGAAATCGCCGAGCGCGTGGAGATTGCCGCCAAGTACGAAGTCTACCTGCGCAAGCAACAGCAGCAAATCGAGCAGATGCGCAAGGTGGAACACTGGCTCATCCCCGACGATATCGATTACGAGACGCTGCATGCCATCTCCAAAGAGTCACGTGAGAAGTTGGCGCGTGTCCGACCGCGCACGATTGGTCAAGCGGCGCGTATTCCGGGCATTCGCCCCGCCGATGTCGCCTGCCTGATGGTGTATCTGCGTTCACGAGAATAGTTAGGGCATATGACCAGAAATGAACATCGCGGCAAGGAAAACTACTCGAAAAATCACCCAAATCAGAGGCGGCGGAAGCAAGGCAGATAGGGTTTAATTTCAGATCGGAGTACAGAAATGCCTACAGACATTCGCACAGTGTTGGCTCGCCTTTTTGCAACGGAGAACAAGTGTGTCGGACAGGGCATACCTTATGCGCAGGTAGTCGAGCTTGAGAGGCGTTTAGGAGTGTGTTTACCTGATAGCTATAAAACTTTTCTACAAACCTGCGGTTGGTTGGAGATTGGTTCCTACGAAGTTTATGGGTGGGGCGATGATGTT
>CALGZO010000013.1 GCA_937934465.1 uncultured Fimbriimonadales bacterium
ACAAGAAGGTGAACTGCCGCGCATCGTATACCCGGGCGATATGGTCGGCGAATTCCGTGTCGCCGCAATCACCGAGACGGGTCTGGTGCTGAAACGCTCCAAAGGCAACCCGCGTGAGGTGCGCGTGCCCTATGAACCGCCTGGCAATATCGGCGGCGGCGGTGGTGGAAGGGCAGGTCAAGGCGGCTTTGGCGCCCCCGGAGCCCCAGGCGCGCCTGGCGGCGCAGTAGGTCCCGGCGGACGAGGCGGACGAGGCGGACGCGACCTCGACATTTAGAAACTGATGAACAGATGAGTCGTATCGAATTAATGGAGGTAGAACGATGAAGATTCGAATGATGATGCTGGCAGCGGCATTTGTGATGGCGGCGCAGACCGCGCCCCTCCTTGCACAGGGCGGCGGACAGACCGACCCCACCCAACGCCGTGTCACGGTCAAATACGAGCAAGCCGATGTACGGTTCGTGCTGAAGCAGCTGTTCGATAGCGTCGGCGTGAGCTACACGCTCGACCCGAATGTGCAAGGCACTGTCACGGTGTCGCTCACCGATGTCCCATTTACCGTTGCGCTGGACAATATCCTACGCCCGCTGAACTTGACCTACCGCGTCGAGAACGGCGTCTACTTCGTGACGGTGCGCCAGCCTGAGGAAATTCCTATGGTAGATGGTCAGCCTGCGCCTCAAGACGAAGGCGTGCGCTTGAACCTGCCTGAAAAAATCCAGCTGAACTACGCAAGCCCCACGCTGATTGCAGCGCTGCTGGGCGGAACCCTGATTCAATATGCGCAGTATGAGTTGAATTCAGGCGGCGGTGGCTTCGGCGGTCTGGGCGGCGGTTTTGGCGGCTTCGGCGGTCTGGGCGGCGGCTTTGGCGGCTTCGGCAGCGGCTTCGGCGGCGGCGGCTTTGGTGGTTTTGGCGGCGGCGGCTTCCGCGGCGGCGGCTTTGGAGGCGGCGGCTTCGGCGGCGGCGGTTTCGGAGGCGGCGGCTTCGGAGGCGGCTTCGGTCGCTAATCCAACACTCGTTTCCCAGCGTTGAGGGGGCTGACCTCAGCCCCCTACGAGATTTCACGGAGGAGGAACTATACGGATGAGAAAAGGAATCTGGAGCTTGCTTACGACTACCCTGCTCTCAGGGACAATCGCCCTGAATGCGTGGGGCAGCGACGACTATCTGGTCTCCATCCATCTGATGGACGCAGACCTGATCACGGCAGTCAAGGCGATTGCACAGCAAGTGAAGGCAGAAGTCGTCTTCGAGCCGACGGACGAGCCGTATCAGCGCATCAGCTTCATCAAGATTGACCAAAAGCCCTTCGAGCAGGTGCTGGGTTACATCTGCCAGTCGGCGGGCGCGACTTTCCGTAAAGAGGCGAACGGCGTGTATGTGATTGGGCGTCCGAAACCGACGCCTGCCGTCGCTACTGCCCCTCCCACACCGCCTGCTGAGGCGCAGAAACCACTGGTGGTCACCGAGCGCATCCCCCTGCGCTACAGTCGCGCGTCGGATATCGTACGCATCATCAAGACCGAGATGATGACCGACGATCCGTTCGCCGAGCTGCGCGATTTCGTGAACCGCACGCTGCAACAAAGTGCGCCGGGAATGCAGGTTCCCGTCCCACCCAGCGTGCCCATGCGCTTCGACGGCAACCCAGCCGTTCCTTACAACAACGCGCCTGTTGCCAACCCCAGCGAGATGACGCCTGATGTCGGTGAAGGGCAACGCGGCGGGTTCGGCGGTCAGCGTGGCGGCTTCGGCGGTCAGCCCGGTGGGTTCGGCGGTCAACCGGGCGGCTTTGGCGGTCAGCCCGGCGGGTTCGGCGGTCAACCGGGCGGCGGGCTGGCAGGACAGGGCGCAGCAGGTATCCTCGTCCCTGAGAACTTGGACGGCATCGTCGCAAACGATATCGACAACTCGCTGATTATTCGGGGCACCCCTGAAGCGATCGAGTATGTGCGCCGCATTCTGCGCTTCCTCGACATCGCGCCGAAGCAGGTGCTCATTCGCGCCGAGTTCATCACCGTTACGCGCAACGACGCTGAGAAGTTCGGCATCGACTGGAACCTCGCGCGAGTGAACCTACAGACAGGCACGGCAGGATTGGCAGACCGATCCGCGCCAATCTTTGTGAACTACGCATCGGGCAACCTTGTGGCGAATCTGCGTGCGCTGCTCAGCGAAGGGCGTGGGCGTGTGGTGAACGCGCCGATCGTGGTCACCCAGAATAATAGCCCTGCCACAGTCGTGTTCTCTACCACCGACTACATCGAGCAGCAGTTCGTGGTGTTCAACCAAGCGGGTCAGCCCACCACCTTCACCCAGCCCGTGCCCATCCCCGTACCGACGCAGCTCACAGTGACGCCGCGCGTGAACGCTGACGGCACGATTACCCTCTCGCTCTTCCCACAAATCTCCACCGTCGGACGAGTGCGCGTGGGCGCGCGCGACCTGCCGCGCTTCGACACGCAGTTCGTGTTCACCGTGCGACGCATCCGCAACGGCGAAACGATGGTGCTGGGCGGGCTGGTGACCCGTAGCGACAACAGCGTCTCAACCAAAGTGCCCCTACTGGGCGACCTGCCTGTGATTGGGCAGTTCTTCCGAGGGCGCGACCGCGCAATCGTGGAGTCGGAGCTGCTCATCTTCGTGACGGCGACCGTGCTGGACGACGAAGAGGGCATGGGCGGCTCGCTGGCGCCCTGAACACTTGCTCTTTCCGTGATACCGAGCTGCAGGGGCGCACGCCGCCCCTGCAGCTCGTCTTACTAACGATGCCACACCTCTACCTGATTGGCAACATGGGCAGCGGTAAGACCACTGTCGGCAAACAGGTTGCCGACAGGTTAGGGCTGCCGTTCTATGACCTCGACGCGCTTATTGAGCAAATGGCAGGCGCGACCATCTCCGAGATTTTCGCCCAATATGGCGAGGCGCATTTCCGAGAACTGGAGACGCGCCTGCTTCAGGAGATTTCCTGCCGAGACCCTGCAGTGGTCGCTACAGGGGGCGGCGCGGCGCTGCGCAACGCCAATCGGCAACAGATGCGACAGTCAGGCTGGATGGTCTATCTCAAAGCCTCGCTCGAAACGCTCTGGCAACGCCTGCAGTCGGCGTCCAACCGACCGCTGCTCCAAACCGAAGACCCCAAAGGCACACTCGCGCAGATTGCCCAAGCGCGTGAACCGCTCTACCAAGAGGCAGATTGGACGGTAGAAACCGACGCGCAGACGCCCGACCAAATCGCCGAGTGCATCACGCGCATTTACCGTCCCACGCCCAGCGCGCCGCTCACAATATCAGTGCTGCCGAACCAACCGCACGGCTACCCCGTCTGGATAGCGCCTGCACTGCGCACTCATAAAGCAGACAGTATCTTGGACGCTGTGCGTCCCACGCGAATCGCGCTCCTCACACACGCACACCTTAAAGGCTGGGCAGAGCCGATACGCGCCCATCTGGAAACTCAGGGCGTCCCGGTTGTGCTACTGACTTTGCGTTCAGGCGAGCGTGTCAAGACGCTTCGCAGCGCGGAGTACCTCTACGCGCAGCTGCTGCAAGCGGGCATCGATCGAAGCGGGCTGCTGATTATTCTGGGCGGCGGTGTGCTGGGCGACTTGGGCGGGTTCGTCGCCGCCACCTACATGCGCGGCGTGCCCTATATGCAGGTTCCCACGACTTTGCTGGCGCAGGTCGACTCCAGCGTCGGCGGCAAGGTCGCCGTCGACCTACCACAGGGCAAGAACCTCGTGGGCGCGTTCCATCAGCCGACGCAAGTGTGGATTGACCCCGAACTGCTGCAAACGCTACCCCCTCGCCACTGGCGCAACGGCTTCGCGGAGATGCTCAAGTACGGCGCGGCGCTCCATCGCGGGCTGTGGCGACGCCTACAGACGATGCTCGAACAAGGCGTCATTTCCCCCAACCGTGTGCGCAAAGACGCCTCGCTCTGGACGCTGCCGATTGCGCAGTGTGTGCGCCTCAAAGCGCAGGTGGTCTCTGAGGACGAACGCGACCTCACAGGCAAGCGCGCCCTACTGAACTTCGGACACACAGTCGGGCACGCCCTCGAAACCGCGCTGGGCTACCGAGGGTGGCTCCACGGCGAGGCGATAGCCGTCGGGATGCTCGCGGAGGCGGAGCTGGGGCAGATTCTCGGCATTACTCCTACCGAGACCGTACAGGAGCTGCGTGAAACCGTCGCCCGCGCAGGACTGCCCACCTGCCTTCCTACATCTGTC
>CALGZO010000014.1 GCA_937934465.1 uncultured Fimbriimonadales bacterium
GCGGCGAGGCGAAGCTGCCGTGCGTCATCCTCATGCATGGCTTGGGCAGCGATAAACGGATGTTCGAGATGCTTTGGGGTCCCCTGACGCAGGCGGGGTTCGCGCTGTTCGCCATCGATGCGCAGTATCACGGCGAACGCAGACCTGCCGATAACCTGCCGTTCTTCGGGCTGTATCCCTATCGCGCACGCGACGCGCTGATTCAGACCGTGATCGACCTGCGTCGCGGTGTGGACTACCTGCAGACGCGCTCCGAGATCGACCCCGACAAGATTGGCTACATCGGCGCGAGTATGGGCGGGATTATCGGCTCGATGTTCGCAGGGGTAGATACGCGCGTGAAAGCCCCGATTTTGCTGGTGGCGGGCGGCGACTGGCGGGTGCTGATGGAGAAGAGCACGCTGTCGATGTGGCGCGACGCGGCGAAAAATAATCCCCAGCAGATGGAAGAGGCGTTGCGTGTGATGGATGTGGTAGACCCCGTGAACTGGGTGGGGCGTATCGCGCCGCGCCCTGTGCTGTTCATCAACGGCGACGCGGACGATGTAGTGCCTGTGGAGTCCAACAAGGCGTTGCACAACGCCGCGGGCGAGCCGAAGAAGATTGTATGGTACAAGGGCGGGCATGTGCCGCCGCCCACCGACTGGTTCACGGTGATTGGCGAGGTGACGCGCTGGCTGAACACGCATCTGAAGGGCGAGCCGAGCGCGTCGGCAAGGCGCGACTGGTTCCCTCGCTGGGAAATCTGGCGCGACTCGATTGCCAACCTTGCGCCTGCGATAGCGGCGTTCTTTTGGGAGTTCGCCGCCTCGCTCCGCGCCTACCTGTCTCAGCTCGTTCAATGAAGGCGCTCATCTTGGCAGGGGGCAAGGGCACGCGCCTGCGACCCATCACCTTCAGTATGGCGAAGCAGCTCGTGCCGGTCGCCAATAAGCCTGTGCTGTTCTACGGGCTGGAATCGGTCGCGCAGGCGGGCATCCGCGAGGTGGGGATTATCGTGGGCGACACGGCGACGGAAATCCAGCATGCGGTCGGCGACGGCAGCCGATGGGGCGTCCAAGCAACCTATATCCCCCAACCCGAACCGCTCGGACTCGCCCACGCCGTGCTGACCGCCGAAGCGTATCTACAAGACGAACCATTCATTATGTATCTGGGGGATAACCTGATTACCTCCAGCCTAAAACCTCTTGTGGAGGCGTTCGAGGCGCGCCAGCCGAACGCGCTGATTCTGCTGGCGGAAGTGCCCAACCCCCAAGAGTTCGGCGTGGCGGAGCTGCAGGGCGAGCGCGTCGTGCGCCTGATTGAGAAGCCCAAACATCCCCCAAGCAACCTCGCGCTGGTGGGCGTGTACCTGTTCGACAAGCACATCTTTGAAGCCGCGCGTGCTATCCAGCCCTCGTGGCGCGGCGAACTGGAAATCACCGACGCCATCCAGTACCTCATCGACCACGGCTACACCGTCGAATCGCAACAAATCACGGGCTGGTGGAAGGATACAGGCAGCCTCGACGCGCTGCTGGAGGCGAATCGGCTGGTGCTGGAAGACTTGCAACCCTCGAACGCGGGCGTCTGTGAAGAGACCCAGCTGCACGGGCGCGTCGCGATTGGCGCAGGCAGCGTGTTGAAGCGTTGCACCGTGCGCGGACCTGCGATTATCGGCGCGAACTGCCACTTGGAAGACTGCTACATCGGCTCGTTCACGGCGATTGGCGACGGCGTGCGACTCGCCAACTGCGAGGTGGAATACAGCATCATCTTAGAGGGCAGCTGCATCGAGAATATCGACGCGCGCATCGAAGGTAGCCTGCTGGGGAAGAACGCTGTTGTGCGCGGCGGCGCGAAACGCCCACGCACCCTGCGCCTGATGCTCGGCGACAGCAGTCTCATAGAGATTCCCTGAAGCGGTATAATTACAACGCCAGCGAGTCATTCGCTGAGACTGCCCCGACTCGCACGGGAGACTATCAGGAGGTCTGAATATGCGTGTTGGTATTTTGACGGGCGGAGGCGACTGCCCGGGATTGAATCCTGCGATTCGGGGCGCGACGCTGCGCCTGATTCGAGACGGGCACACCCCCATCGGCATCCTGCAGGGCTGGAAAGGGCTGATTGAGGGCTTGACCGTCCCGCTCACCGACGAGCGCGTAGATGAGATTATCCGCGAAGGCGGCACCATACTGGGCACTTCGCGCACGAACCCATTCAAGAACCCTGCCGATGTCGCGCGGCTGCTGGAGAACATCGAGGATTTCGGCTTTGGGGCGATTATCGCGATTGGCGGCGAGGACACGCTCGGCGTCGCGCGACGGCTCTATGTGGAACACGGCGTGCGCGTGGTCGGCGTGCCCAAAACGATGGACAACGACTTGGGCGGTACGGATTTCACTTTCGGTTTTGACAGCGCGGTCTCGGTGGCGGTGGAGGCGATGGACCGCTTGCGCGACACGGCGAAATCGCACGCCCGAATCATCGTGCTGGAGGTGATGGGGCGACACGCGGGCTGGGTCGCGCTGTACGCGGGCATCGGCGGCGGCGCCGACTGGATCCTCATCCCTGAAGCACCAATCGACCTGAACGCGATGTGCCACTATCTCAAGCAGGTCTATCACGGCGGCAAGCGGTACGGGCTGGTGGTCGTCTCTGAAGGCGTGGAGCTGCCCTTCGCGGGAACGGATGAGCCTGCAGCGACCGACGATTTCGGGCACAAGGTGTTGAAAGAGCGCGCGGTCGGCTCGCGGGTGGCGCGCTATATCGAAGAGATGACGGGCATCGAAACGCGCGACGCCGTGATTGGGCACATCCAGCGCGGGGGACCACCGACCGTTTTTGACCGCGTGCTGGCGACGCGCTTGGGTCTCAAAGCCGCCGAGCTGGTAAGCATGGAGCAGTTCGGGCTGCTGACCGCGCTTCGGGGCGTGGAGATTGTCGCCGTGCCGCTGGACGAGGCGCTGCGCGAGCCGAAGCTGGTACCCTACGAGCTGTACGAGGAGGCGCGGCAGATTTTTCAGCGCGTCGCGCTACAGCCACAGCGCAGCGGAGCGGGTTAGCGCGCGCCAACTGCCCAGCGAACGCTGGCTCAACTCGCTTAGTATCGCCTGCGCCACGCGCGGGTGGTAGCACGCCCCCGCGCCCTGCTTCAACAGCGAGGTCGCAAAGTCGGCGTCCGTCTGCTCCGCCACACGCAGCCAGTCGTCTAACGCGCTGATGATGTGGGCGCCAAGCGGCGCGTCGGGCTGCTCGCTATACACCACATGGTGCAAGCGCACAATCCCAGCGACGCTACTCATGCCGGGAATTTGCTCGGCGATGGACGCGCTAATCTCGGCGTGGCGTCTAAGCAGCTCACGCTCGGCGAGCGTCGGCTCGCCAGTCTTGTTCAGCACGCTGTAGGGGATAGCGACCATACCGATGTCGCGCAGGTAGACGGCGAGTTCCAGTCGCCGTCGCTCGTGGAGGCGCATCCCAAGGCGCATCGCAACGGCGTCCGCCAGCTCCGCCAGCGCATCCGACTTGCCGTAGCGCGCCTGCGTGCGCAACTCAATCAGCCGTGCGAACGCGCGTAGCCCCTCGCAGCGCAAGCGGTGCAATCGCGCGGGCGCAACTACAAACGCATAGTATGCCAGCGCCAGCAGCGAGCCTGTTGCCGTCGCTATCGCCCACCAAGTGCCTTGCATGTTAGGTATTCGCTCCTATCGCGCGGTGCTGTTGCCACTCGCGCACGACCTGACGGAAGGTCTGCACGACCTGCGCGTCGAACTGTGTGCCGACGCAGCGTTCCAGTTCCGCCAGCGCGTCTTCGATGCTTAAGGGGCGGCGGTGCGGGCGTTGCTGATTGGGCGCCTCGCCGCCAATCATCGCATCGAAGGCGTCCACCACCGCGATAATTCGCGCTTCGAGGGGGATTTGCTCGGCTTTCAAGCCGAACGGATAGCCCCGACCGTCAGGACGCTCATGGTGCATGGCAATCCACGGCACGATGGGGGCGAGGAACGGCGTGTCCTTGAGGATTTCCGCGCCCAGTTGCGGATGTTTCTTGATATGTTCCCACTCTTGAGGGGTGAGTCCGCCCTCTTTATTGAGGATTTGCTCGTCCAGCACGGTTTTGCCCAGGTCGTGGAGCAGCGCGGCTTCGTAGACCAGCTCGCACTGTTCGGGGGGTAGCCCCAGTTGCTCGGCGACGCGCCGCGCCCACTGCGCCACGCGCTGCAGGTGTCCGCCCGTGTAGGGGTGCGCCCGCTGCACCAGGAACCCCAAGCTGCGGATAGTTTGATGGTATAGTACCTGTTGTTGCGCCCAGATGATGTAGGCTTGACGCAGCGCGAGGTAGGGCGCAAGCACGCCCAGCAGCCCAACGGCGCCATAAGCCAGCAGCGCCATGCTAAGAAACGCCGAAATCGGCGCCATCAGCGCGATATCGCGCGGCAGGCTCAGAACCGCTTGACGCGCCACCCAGCGCAGCCGCGCACCCTCCGCAACCGCGATAGTGACGCTCATCAGCAGTGTGTTGACCACCATATAGACCGCCAGCGCGACCGCGACGGCGAGCAATAACTGCCCAATCAGCGGGGCGTCGAGAATGGGGCGCGCCGCCCAGCCGCCTGCCGCCGCACTCAGCACGCTCTGCGCGGCGTTGACTATCGCCCAACGAAAGCGCGTGTTCCTGAGGTAAACCATCAGCAGCCCTGCAGTGAGTGAGACGGTCGCGTCTAACCACACGCCGAACTGCCAGCCGTAGCCGATGATGGTCGCTATTACAATCGGCGTGCTGACGCTGAGCCAGACGCCCCGATCGCGATACTCGGGACGCAGCGGATAGCGGATGAGCAGCAGCTCCGCTATGGTCGCCAACAGCACGACGCTAACGAATACCGCCGCCACACGCGCCTGCAACAAAGGCGCGCCCGACCACGCCAGCAGCGCCATCGCTGCCGCTGTGAGCAGCCAAAACCACCGCCAAAACCGTTTACGCCTATCCATTAAACCGAAGAAAAGGCAAGGCAAGCAGAGGCGTTCATAGCACTACATTACGCGCCGATTACGGAACCTGCACCGTTTGCGGCGCGGAGTCGATGGGGTCGTCCCACTTGTGTGGGTAGTAGACCCGCTTCGCGCTGGCGACCGACATCATCGCCACGAGCATTGCCATCAGAATGAGCCACCGTTTCATAGACTGTCCCTCCTGTGTTTGGAATGGTCAGCCGCTCATGGTCGCTCCGCTCGCGCTTGCCTTGCCTGCAGGGCGCATCGCTGATGCGCCCTAAATCGTACTGTCCGTCGTCTCTTCAGTGGGCAGCATCGCTGCCGCTTCGCCCTGCGGTTCTGAGTCGCATGGGAACGCCGAGACGCGCCGATTCACGGCGTCTAAGGTGGCTAACCCGACTGCGCGTAGCACATCTTGGCGGACGAGCGCGCTGCCGACGAGCAAGTCTTCGCCTTGATTGCGCACTGCGCTCACCAGCACGATGGCTACGGGGTAGCCGCCGACTGTTGTGGTGGTGGAGACATCTTCGAGACCGAACCGCTCGCACAGTCCGTGCGCGGCTTCCACGGCGCGTAGCGTCGCCAACGCCACGAGACGCGGAATCTGCGTGCTGGCGCGCACGCCCGACGCCACGCCGCGAAACACTGCGCCGTTGCGCTCCAACAGCACCGACACCACGGCGCGGGTACCCTCTTGGGCAATCTGCACATCGCGCCATCGCAAGCGCATCGGGTCTAAATGTTTGGAGGACTGACTTTTCTGAGCCACACTGATTTTACGGTGGTCGACATGCACGCCAAAATGCGCCAGCAGCGCGGACTCCACATCGCGCACGGCTTGCTTCGGATTGCGATCCGCCTCCACCAACACATGAATCTCTTGGATGAGACCGCTCTCATCCGCGACTACCCGTGCGCCGCACACGCCGCGCAACTCCCTTATCGCGCTCTCTATTTGGGCTGCGCTCACCCGTCGTTCTGGCATGACTGCTCCCTCCGTGTCTCACTCGGTTCGCAACACCCACCCTCGCGAGTCATGCCTTCAAGAGTTGCGCTATTATACTTCCCAAAGTCGGGGATTCCTGCTATTTTTTCGGGGGTTTCGAGCCGAATTTCCCCGATTCTTAACAAAACTCACTGCAGCAGGTAGTCCACAATCACCCAATCGCCGTTCTTGGGCACGAGGTAGATGAACGCGCTGCCCTGACTGAGGTAGCACTGCAGGTGCAAGTCGACGCGCACGCTCTCGCTTGCTTTGGGATGCTTCAGGTCGGCGGGGTTCTCGATCGTGTCCACCAGCGAGACCTTCTCGATGACGCCCCAGATAGGCATGCGCTCTTCCAGCACTTTTTTGGGGTCGTGCTTTTCTTTCGGCACGGATTGCAAGTCCAGCAGTTTTGTCGCTTGGTCGAACTCGTTCCGACGCAGGTGTTCCATGAAGCGCAAGGCTTTCGTTTCGTAGGGCGGGCGGCGCATCGCGCTGATGGTCGGCGCGAGCGCCATCACGGCGAACACCGCGATTAGCACGAGGAAGAGCAGAATACTCCAGTGAACCTTGCCCGTCGGTTTACCCATCGTCATCACGCTCATATTGTACCAGATGGCGACAGGTACACTTTAGGCGTGCGTTCTGCGATTGAAATCGGCTATGAGTTGCTGCAGCAGGGCAAATATGTCGAGGCGTTGCCGTTTCTGCAGCGCGCGGTCGCCGAGCAGCCGCGCGAGGCGCGCGCGCATCTGTACCTCGCACTCGCCTATGCCCATACTGGCAGCAACACCCAAGCCGAGAAACATTTCGCGCAGGCGATTGCGCTTGACCCTCAAGACGCCTATGTGTTCTATAATTGGGGCGCGTATTTGCATCGTCAGGGCAGGCTGCCCGACGCGCTGAGAGCCTACGAGACCGCCTATCGGTTAGACCCGACGCTTGTTGGGGCGAAGCAGGCGGCGGATTCGCTGCGCGGCGGCGCGACGCCCTACGCGCACGCGCCGTTCCCATCACCTGCCTCCGCGCCCGCCACGACGCCGCCCCCTGTACAACCAACCGATTTCTCGATGCCCTCGGCGCGACGCTACCGCAGCGCACAGGGCTGCATCACGGCGGGCGTCTTCATCTCGGTTCTGGGGCTGTGCGCGCCGCCGCTTGGCATGCTGGGCGGCGTGCTGTGCGGGCTAATCGCGCTTCTGCGCGGCTCGGTGGTGGGCGGCTTGCTCGTGATGACGCTCGCTATCGTGCTGGGGCTTATCGGCAGCTGGATTCTGCAAAACTTACTGGCGATGCTGCAAACGGCGATGCCGATGTGAACGCGCGACCGCTCAGTCCCTCAGGCGCGTCTCGAGGATTGAGTCGCGCATCTCCAACGCACGCACCCGCTCTTGCAGGCTCTCCAGATTCGCCTGCAGGCTCAGGTCGTACTGCGTGGAGGTTTCGCGCAACTGAGCAATCTCAGCACGCAGCGCCTCTATCTGCTTGGCTATCTCCTGATTGCTGAGCCTGCGCTTCTCCAGCTCGAGCTGCATCATCTCCTTGCGGTGTTTGATGACCATCGCGATAATCGGGATGAGTGGCCATAGCCCGAAAACGCCGATGACTACCGCCAGCGCCACGATGTTCATGCTGTGTCCCCTCTTGGGGGAAGTATACC
>CALGZO010000015.1 GCA_937934465.1 uncultured Fimbriimonadales bacterium
AATGTCCAAGCCACTGTAGCACGGACATTCCTGTCCGTGCGCAAGGCGCAGGTTTCTGCCTTGTGTGGCGTCGGTTGGTGAACTTTGCGACGACAGGACTGTCGTCGCACCTGATAGGGCTGGGACAGGTGAACCTTGCGACGACATTCCTGTCGTCGCACCTGATAGGGCTGGGACAAGAATGTCCAAGCCACAGGGGGCGTCCCCGTCGATGCAATCTTTCCTTGAAGTGAGGGTGTTCGAAAAATCGTTTGGGCAGAATGCAGCCCCCATAAAACGCAGGACACCCACGCAGGTGCGCCCCTATGCCAATAACCAAGTAGGTGCAGGTACCCCCTCCTTTAGGTTCCCCCTGCAAGCAGGGGGAACCAATCCAGAAAAATCGGTTCCCTCTGCAAGCAGGGGGAATCAATCCAGAAAAATCGGTTCCCCCTTTTCAAGGGGGAACCTGCAGGAGGGGGTTCCTCATACAACAGGCGAATTTTCGAACAGCCTCCCTTGAAGTTGACTTTTCTTCTGGGAGGAAAAGACGCGGGAGATTCTGGTTCAGAAGATTGTGGAGGCGGTGTAGTCGCCGTTTCCTGCTTTCACACGGCGAAAAGCGTTCCGCCAAAGGTCAGTAGGATGAGAGGCAGAGGCGGAGCTAATCCTCCTGTTGCAAGTGCTGACGCGCGCACGCCGCCTGCACCCAGCCGTAACCGCGTAGATAGACGATGGACTCGCCAGCGGGAAATGGTTGGCGGCAGAGTCGGCAGTACCCATCATAGCGCGCTACGATACTCCGCAAAATCGCACGCGCCTGACCCTGACGGCAGCCCTCATGCACCCAGACGCCTGTTTGCGCATGGCGCGTGATGCGATCGCCTACCTGAATCGGGTTGCCGCAGACCTGGCAAGTGCCTGCGTAGCGCGCGGTGATGACGGGCGCGCTCTCATTCAGCGCGGCATAGGCACTGACGAGCTCCTCCGCGTCGAGGATTTCGTCGTCGTCCTCGTATTCGTCTTCGTCTGCCCATTCAGGCTCGTGCATTTGGAAATCGTCTTCGTCGTCATATCCTACGGCTGCGCTCTCCGTCTCATCGAACGGGTCTTCCAAGTCGAAATCGTCTAAGAAATTTTCGTCAGGTTCGGGGTTCTCGCGTAGCAGCACGACGAGTCGCGCCAGCACATCGCGCGGGCGGGCGGGCGGCGTGGGCGTCGTCCCCTGCGCTTGGTTCTCCAAATGGCGTCGATTGACAGGAATCGGTTTCGCCATGTCAGCCTCCTCGCGGCGGTGGAATTGGTTTCGCGCGCTTTTTCGGTTTCCCTACCGACGGTAAGTAGCCTGCCAACCCATATAAGCCTTGTCCCAGCATACTATCGGCGTGTTCGGCGCACAACAAGCATTCAGGGTTGCGCTCTGCGCGGGCAGGGAACGCCTGCTGTTGCAACAAGTCGTAATACACATACGGCTGCACAGGCGCGCAGGCAGTGGTTAATTTTACCAGTTCCCACACTAACAAGTTCCCGACGATGCCGTTGAGGAACACCACCTGTGGATTGGGGATGCTCTCGCCTTGAATGTAGCCGCCGCGAATGGAGAGGGCGCGTTGATGAGGCGTCAATTGCTCTTCCACGCTTTGACGAACCCCTTGCTCTATGCACGCGAGGCAGGCGGTCTCGCCTGGCAGGATGACCTGCACTTGTCCGCCGCCTTGAGCGAGTTTGCCGTTCTCACTGCGCACGCCCACGCCCGCGTCTAAGTAGGGAATCAGGGCGCACACGGCGACCGTGTTGAGATACTGGCGCACGACTGCGCTATCCACCGCGCCGACGATGAGGTCGCATCCGAGCAGGTGCGTGAGCGCGTGAGGCGAGCGTGCGTCGTGGGGGAGTGGCGTGATGGTTCGGGTTTCAGGCGGGCGGGCGCGGTTGAGCCGTTGCGCGAGGGCGCGCACCTTGCGCCAGCTGCGTTGCGCCTGTGCGAAGCTCGCGCCCACCACGCGATTCAAGTTGCTCAGCTCCAGCCGATCGGGGTCAATTAGTAGCACTTGCCCCACGCCCAGCAGCGCGAGCGCGTTCGCGATTTGCGAGCCTAAACCGCCTGCGCCGACCAACGCCACGCGCAGACTGCTGAGGATTGCCTGACCCTCCGCTCCGAACGCGCGTATCTGGCGGTCGTACACGGCTTGCTCGGCGGCGTGTAGCCACGCGGGGTAGAACCCTGCGCCGTAGCGCGTTAGCAGCGGCGCGCTCAGCGACCGAATCCGCGCTATCGGCGCCATCTGACCCTGCTGATAGTCCCAGAACCGCCCCTCGAAACTCATATCGTTGCCGAACACGAGGCTCCCGTGTCGGAACGGGGGCGACATGCTCTGCGTAGTGGAGAACTTCTGGTAGTCGCTGTTGTCATCGATTTGGGAGAAGCGTGCATCGCCCGCCCACGGGTGCGAATGCGCTTCCAGGAGGCTGTATCCCTCGCGAGCGCATCGCACCAGCAGGCTATGGACGAACTCAGGGCGCGTCTCCACCAAGCTCGCGCTCCGATGCACATAGGCGTCGTCAGGCACAGGCACAACCTCGCGCACGAGGAACACCACGCGCGACTCGCTCTCAAGCGTTCGGCACAGCAGGAAACACTTGGTCTCCACCGTGCAGTCGGCAAGCAGGGCGTCGCGCAGGCGTGTCCACAGCGGGCGCGGGATACGCACTTCACCAATCATCGCTTGGAAGTCTCTCGCCGAACTATTTCCAGCGTTCAAACGCTTTCCGAATCAGCTCACACACACTCAGTAGCGAGTGCCCGTTCAGAGGGTTGGCGGCAGGTCTCCACGCGCGGATATGCAAACAACATGCCGTCCATCCTTTCATTTGGGGCGGCGCATCTTGGATAATCTCGTCGTTCGGGTCGAACCGTGTATCGCTGTAGAACACATGGTCTGGCTCGTCGCCGTCAGCAAGGCGCAGGTTATCGTCCACATAAAACCAGTCAGGCGGGGTCTGCGGATAGTTCGGCGGCAGTAGCAACAGCACATCAGTGCGCTCGTAGTTGTAGCCGTTCGGCAGCGGGAAGTCCTTGATGACCACCCAGCTGCCGTCTTCGTCGTCGTAGTCCGCGCTCTTGGTCAGCGAGTATCGCGCTGCGGCGAGCGCGACCTCGTAGGCGATTCGCTGTATCCGCGCGTTCATCGCTTAGTATGCGCCATCCTCCCAGCGCGGCAGACGCTCGATAGAGGGTACACGCTCAAGAATCTCATCGGGCGTCGGCATCGGCTGATCCAGCACCATCGGGTCGTTCTCCGTGTTTGGCAACACGGGCTTTAGCGTTATCTCGAACTCGGTGTCGTTGATACGCACCTTCTCCTTGACCGTGCTTGCGTTTGGCATAGCGGATCCCCCGTATGTCGGAATACAGTAATTATACCGCAAGCGCGCTGAGAAAGTTCCCTATGGGATGGGGATTCTGAGACGGAGTTGGCAGGGGCGGCCGGATTCGAACCGACGACCTTCGGTTTTGGAGACCGACGCTCTGCCAGCTGAGCTACGCCCCTGCGTTAGCGACTACTTCGACTCGCGGTGCACCACATGTTTTCGGCAGCGCGGGCAATATTTTTTCAGCTCCAATCGGTCGCGCTGTTTCTCGCGGTGCTTTGTCGTCGTGTAGTTGCGGTCTTTGCACTCGGTGCAAGCCAACACGATTATCACACGCTTACTAACAGTTGCCATCGTTCAATACCTCCTTGAGGGGGGCGGAGTTCCCGCCCCCAGCTGGGTGGGGGTGTTAGTCCAGCATCTCTGTGACGACGCCCGCGCCCACCGTGCGACCGCCCTCGCGTATCGCAAAACGCAAGCCCGTCTCTATCGCCACAGGAGACACCAACTGCACCTCCATATTCACATTATCCCCAGGCATCACCATCTCCACACCACCAGGCAAACGAATCTCGCCCGTCACATCCGTCGTCCGAAAATAAAACTGCGGACGATAACCCGTCACAAACGGCGTGTGGCGACCGCCCTCCTCCTTCCGCAACACATACACCTCCGCCTTGAAGTGCTTGTGCGGCTTGATACTCCCAGGCTTGGCAACCACCATCCCGCGCTCAATATCGTCCCGATCCACACCGCGCAACAGCAAGCCCACATTATCGCCTGCCTCCGCCGTGTCCAATATCTTCCGAAACATCTCAATACTCGTCACCACCGTCTTGCGCGTCTCGTCCCGAAAACCTATCAACTCCACTTCCTCGCCCGTCTTCAGAACGCCGCGCTCCACGCGACCCGTCGCCACCGTGCCACGACCCGTAATCGTGAACACATCCTCCACCGCCATCAAAAACGGCTTGTCCAAGTCGCGCTGCGGCAACGGAATATAACTGTCCACCGCGTCCATCAAGTCCCAGATGGCTCTAATCCAGCGGTTGCTGGTGTTCTTGCTCCAGTCCTCGCTGTCGGCAGCTTCCACCACCTGCAGTCCGCTCCCCCGAATGACGGGGATGTCGTCGCCTGGAAAGCCGTACTTGCTCAGCAACTCGCGCACCTCCAACTCCACCAAGTCCAGCAGTTCCTCGTCGTCCACCATATCCACCTTGTTCATAAACACCACAATCGCGGGCACATTCACCTGTCGGGCGAGCAGGATATGTTCGCGGGTTTGGGGCATCGGTCCGTCGGTGGCGGCGACGACCAAGATGGCGCCGTCCATCTGTGCGGCGCCTGTGATCATATTTTTGATGTAGTCGGCGTGTCCGGGGCAGTCCACATGGGCGTAGTGTCGGGTTTCGGTTTGGTATTCGGCGTGGTAGATGTTGATGGTGACGCCGCGGGCGCGCTCTTCGGGGGCGCTGTCGATGCGGTCGTAGGGTTGGTACTCGGCGAAGCCACTCTTGCTCAGCACGCGGGTGATGGCGGCGGTGAGCGTCGTTTTGCCGTGGTCGACATGTCCGATGGTGCCGATGTTGACATGCGGTTTCGTGCGTTCAAATTTCTGTCG
>CALGZO010000016.1 GCA_937934465.1 uncultured Fimbriimonadales bacterium
GAGGCGCGTAGCGTCCCTCCTGTGGCTCCTTGCCCTGCGCCTCACGCGCGCGCACCTGCACTCGGTCGCCTTCCTTGAACTTCGGCATACGGCAATTATACCTGAATGCGCCGCTGCTCACTAATCTTTTTCGTGCGCACCACAGAATGTACTTGGCTGGTGTCCTGCGCGCACCACCAGCGCTGCACTGATGGACTCACGATGCCTATGCATATTGGGGTGGACTTATCCCCCTCTTGAACTTACATTTTGTACGCTCACTGGTTGGGATGGATTGTCACTTTGCGTGCGTAGTCGTTGCCTTCGTCGTCGCGCGTGCGATGTATTGTGGCGCGCGCAGGCGGCTTAATCTGCTCCACCTTCACTGCCTTGCCCTTGAAAGTGAACTCGGTGTTCTCGTCGTAGCGTATTTCGCGCGTGTCGCCTGCGCGCGTCAGCACTTTCAGGAGCTTTTTCTGGCGGTCGATGCTCTGAATCGTGCCCTGAATAGAGGGCAACGCGCGTTCGCGCCCGATGTTGGCGTCTTTTTCCGTGTTGCTGACCGAGAGGAGCATCACATCGAGGTTTGACAGCAGGCGCGGCGCAAGATACAAGGTCTCGCCAATCGCGAAGTCCTCGATAGTGGCGGGCTTGCCGTCGCGCTCAAAGCGGGTCTTGGGGGTGAACCGATAGGCGAATCGTGTGTTGTCGGGCAGCTCCACCAGCAGGTAGTTGTCCTCCACGCCTTGGAGCGTGCCTTTCACCACGCCGCGGCGCACTTTGTCGAGCCACTTCCAAGTGTCGGGGTCCGCCATCTCGCGCACGACGGGGCGCACCTGCGTGCCGACGCTCACACGCGCCATCACCTGCTTGCCCTCCATCTTGCGGAACTGCTCGGCGTCAACAGGTTGTTTGTTCAGCCACAGGCGCGGCTTCTTGTGGAGCGTGGCGTTCATGTCAGGCTTGCCCGCACGCTTCAGAACAATCGCATTCCCTTCAGGATCGAACTGGGCTAAAGTCGCCAGAAATATCTCCGTCTCCGCCCATGCGCTCATCCATGCGGCGCACAGCGCCAGACACAGCGTCGCTCGCATCGCCTTTCACCTCGCGGGCGAAACGATTCCACATACCGAGCGAAACTCCTGCCTCTTTTCAGGGATGCGCTGTGCGCCGCCTGATGTCAGTTCGGGGCGGTCTCACAACTGGGGGCGTAAATTGTGGACTCAGGGAACGGTATCTTCGGGCAGAAGTAGTGCTTGGGTACTGTGTCGCGACACTGCCCAACGCGCGACTCCTGCGCCGTATGACGCGCTCGAACCCACTTGGAGTGCCCATCGAAGAAGCTAAAGTTCGCGCCGCCACTGTGGGCGATGGAGGGACAGTCCTCGAACTGATTATTTCGCAGCGCGAAGAAGAACCCGTCGTTGAGCGTTTCACCCTCGTCGATTAGCACCACGAACTCCGCAGGGCGCTCCACTACTGGTTCAGGGATGTAGCCCGCCACCGCATTCATAGAGTAGCTCAGCTTCTTCTCGCGCCCGCGCCGATCAGACGGGCAGATGTAGATGTCGTCGTTCTTGACATAGGGATAGATGACTCCCTTGGTGATACGCTCCCAGTAAAGCAGCCAAATCTGGTTCACCGCTGAGTTGGGGTTAAGCGGTTCATTAATCACGCGAAAACACGGCACCCACTGCGCTTCGAGTCGTGAGACGAAGCCTGTCATCCACGGCGGCCACTCGGGCTGACGCCGCTCGCCCGGACAGTACGCCAGATCAGCAGGACCTGGATTGCGCCCTTCCCAATCCGTTCGGTACATCACCAGCGCAGTTCCCAGCTGGCGCAGATTCGATAGACAAGTGGTTTGACGCGCTTTCTCGCGCGCTTGAGCAAACACCGGAAATAGTATCGCCGCCAAAATCGCGATGATTGCAATCACGACCAGCAACTCTATCAGCGTAAATGCTCCTCGATACATCGTTGCCTCCTGCGGTGTAATTATAACTCATTTTGTCGGCAGTTGCGCGTCTTGGGTATGCTATGCATGATGCTACGCACCACTTTACTGATTGGCATCGGCGGTTTCGTGGGCGCGAACTTGCGCTACTGGATTGGCGGTTGGGTTGCCCAGCGAGCGGGCGTACTGTTCCCTGTTGAGACGATGCTGATTAATGTAGCAGGTTCGTTCCTGCTGGGGCTGTTTATGACTCTGGCGCTGCACTATGTGTGGGCGCCCGAGTGGCGACAGGTGATAGCGATTGGCTGTATCGGCTCCTTCACCACCTACTCCACCTACGAGTACGAGAGCCTGCGCCTGTTGCAGCAGGGGCTGTGGTGGCAGGCAGGGCTGAACCTGTTGGGCAGCTTGGTGTTGGGGTTGATTGCTGTGGCGCTGGGCGTGCTGCTCGGACGCTGGCTGATTGGGGGTACCGACCTATGACGATTGAAGGTCCAATTAAGCTATTGCGGGTCTACATCGGCGAGGCGACTAAGTGGCACGGGCAGCCGCTCTATATGGCGATTCTACTCAAGGCGCGCGAGCGGGGGCTGGCAGGCGGCACAGTGCTGCGCGGCGTCGCGGGCTACGGCGCGAACAGCATCATCCATACCGCCAACATCCTACGCCTGTCGGAAGACCTGCCGATGGTCATCGAGTTCGTCGACAACGCCGAGAAGATACAAGCGTTCCTGCCTGTGCTGGACGAGATGGTGCAGGAGGGCTTAATCCTGCTGCTGGACGCCGAGCTGGTGCATTATCGCTCCAGCAAGGGGTAGGCGCGCGCCCGCTACACGAACTCGAAGCGCGTCGCGACTTGTTCAATCACAGCTTGGTGTTCCTGCAGCAGGCGCGTGAGTTGGTCGGCGTTGTTGAGGTTCAAGCTGTGCGCAAGTGCGTGTAGCCGTTCGCCGTCGGGTAGGGTCTCTGGGGCAGGTTCAAACAGCAGGCGCAGGCGGTTGCGCAGATGATATAGGAACAGCCACGCCTCGCGTAGCGCGTCGCAGTCGGCGCGTTCCAGCGCGCCCGCGCGCCAGAGCCACTCCAGCAGCGCCACTGTGCGGGAGTCGGTCGGATGCGCATCCAGCGAAGCGCGCTGCACTAAGAGCCAGTGCGTGAGAAACTCAATCATCGCCTGACCTGCACGCCCCAGCTTGAGGTGGGTGTGTAGGTGCAGGTTCGGTACGCGCTCGGTGAGGGCGCGGGTAGCGAGTCGGCGCATCTCCATCAGCGATTCGGGCGTGGGGGGCGCGCCATAGCGGAACTCGTTGAGAATCTGCGTGAACGGCTCCGCGAGAGGCGACTCGGCGTTGAGCGGTCGGGCGCGGAGCGCGGCGATACGCTCCCAAGGCTCGGCGTGGCGTTGGAAGTAGTTGCGCCAGCCCGACAGGGTGCGCGCCAGCGCGCCCGCGCCGCCCTCTGGACGCAGGCGCGTGTCCACAGGGCGGAGCGCGCCCTGCTCGGCAAGCTGCTGACAGAGGCTCAGAAACGCCTGCGCCGCCGCTTGAACCGCTTCGTGGTTCGCGTCGTCGGAACAGGCGAGCGCGATATCCCAGTCGCTGCCGTAGCCCAAATCGCCCGCGCCCAGACTGCCCAACCCTATCAGCAACACTGGGGTATCGGGCGCGACGATTGCCCAACTTTCCGTGAGCAGTGTCTCTGCGAGCGCGGTCAGGTCGCGTGCGGTCTGTTCGGGGGTGGTCTCGCCCCACAGGTCGCGTGCGCCGATACGGAGCCACTCGCGTCGGGCGTAGGCGCGGAGATTATTCACGCGCGCGCTCGCCGTGCGACACCCTTGCAGGCGTTCGTGCAACGCCGCGCGATGCGCCTCTTTCGTCTTCGCGCCGCGCGCCACTATCTCCGCGCCGAACAGCATATCCAGCAGTTCCAGATGGCTCAGCAGCTGGTTCCACAGCGGCGGCGATTGCGCCAACTCGGCGAGGCGCGTCAGCACTTCAGGCGACTCGGCGTAGGCGGCGAACAGCGCGGCGCGGTTCGGAAAGGCGTCGGCAAGCCGTTCCAGCCCCAGCAGCGCCAAGTCGGGGTTCGGCGTGCGGGCGCATGCCGTGAGCAGCTCGGGCAGTATCGCCTCGAACGCTTGGCGTGCGTCGGGCGGCGGCGCGCCATACGCTGTACCGACCGTGTTGGCGCACAGCACGGCGTAGGCGCGGGCAGGTTCGGCGAAGCCCAGCGCGCCCAAATGACGCGCCCACACCGCCTCGCCCTCCGACGCGCCCAGCAACGGCGTCAAATCCGCCCAGGACGCCCCCTCGCCCCCAGCAGGCGCGTCGGAGCCGTGCGACAGAACGCGCTCACGATAGCGACGGGCAACCTCGCGATGCCTGCGCAGGTCCGCCTCGAACGCTTCAGGGTCGGCATACCCCATATGTCGGGCGAACTGTGCCCGTTCCGCAGGTTCGCGGGGCAGCGTGTGCGTCTGCTGACCGTGTAGGATTTGTAGGCGATGCTCAGCCGTGCGCAGGAAGCAATATGCCTCGCGCAGCGCGTGCGCTTCGGTTGGGGCAAGCAATCGCGCGTTCTGCAGCCGTTGGAGCGCGTCTAAAGTGTTGGGCGTACGTAAGCGCGGATGCTTGCCCCCATACATCAGCTGCAACGCCTGCGTCGGGAACTCAATGTCGCGAATACCGCCCCAGCCGTTCTTCAGGTCGGTCTCATAGGTTGCGCGGGTGCGTGTCTGCGCCTCGCTCCGCGCGCGCTGCTCGATAATCTGCTGCAGGTCGGTGTCGCTGAGCGCGGGGCGATAGACCCAACCGCTCAGCCGTTCCAAGAACGCCTCGCCGACGCGCGTGTCGCCTGCGCACGGGCGGGCTTTGAGCATCGCCTGACGCTCCCACGGCTCGCCCCAAGTTTCGTAGTAGTGCAGCGCGGCGCGCGCCGTGCGCACAATCGCCCCGAACCGCCCCTCAGGACGCAAGCGCAGGTCGACGCGGAACACAATCCCGCGCCGCATCGGCTCGGAGAGGGCTTGGACCCACATCTCGGCTAACTTGGCGAGGTACTGCATCGGTTCGCGTGCGCCTTGCAGGGCAGGCTCGTCCGCGCAGAGGAGTATCGGGTCGATATCCGAGCTGTAGTTCAGCTCGCGTCCGCCCCACTTACCCATAGCGATAATACACAGCCCGTGCTCGCCCGACACGCCGAGCTGCGCCGTCAGCTCCTGATGGCAGGCGTCCAACGCTGCGCCTGCGCACACATCCGCCAAGTCCGACAGACCGCGCGCCACCTCAGGCAGCGTCGCCTTGCCCAGCAGATCGAGCGCAGTGAGACGCAGGAGCTCTTGCTGTTTGAACGCTCGGAGGCGGTCCAGTCGCATCCAGTAGGTCGTGCAAGACTTCAGGAATCGGTTGAGGTCGCGGCGCAGGTCGGCGCGCGTGCGCGTGCGGGTCAGCAGGCGGGCGTCCAGCAAAATCTCGCTCAGTTCGGGGTTCTGCAAAACGGCGTCGGTCATGTATTGTGAGTGCGTGAGGATAGCCAGCGGGGGCTTCAGGGCGGCGGGCGTCTCGGCGAAGAGGCGGTAGTAGGTGAGCCGTGCGCCCAGCGACTCCAGCCAGCGGTCAAGGTTCACCAGTAGGCGGTCGGGATCAGGCGCGGCGCGCATCGCCTCCATCAGAGTGGGCGCGAAGCGTGCGAACAGCTCGGCTTGCGCGCCCTCGCCCTGCCAGCGCG
>CALGZO010000017.1 GCA_937934465.1 uncultured Fimbriimonadales bacterium
TGAGTGGGCGTGTTTCGTTGGCTCGGCGTGCGCTCAAAGCCACTGCTCTGCCGAGCGCGGCGAGGCATCTAAACCCACCCACGCAAGGAGCAAACGGCATTTCAGGTACAATCTTCTGCGTCAAGGGAGGTTGACTATGGCTATTCGGATTGGTATTAATGGCTTCGGGCGCATCGGGCGCATGACGCTCCGCGCCATCCGCAAACATTACCCCAACGATTTCGATGTGGTCGCTATCAACGACCTGACCGACGCCCACAGCAACGCGCACCTGTTCAAATACGACACTACCTACGGAACCTATCCGGGCGCGGTGCAGGCGGAGGAGAACGCGATTGTCATCGACGGCGACCGTATCCGCGTGTTCGCCGAGAAAGACCCCGCCAACATCCCGTGGGGCGATGTCGGCGCGGATATCGTGATTGAATCGACGGGCGTGTTCACCGACGGGCAGAAAGCCGCCGCGCACCTCAAAGGCGGCGCGAAGAAGGTCATCATCACCGCCCCCGCCACGAACGAGGATGTCACTATCGTGATGGGAGTGAACCACGAGACCTACGACCCCAGCCAGCACCATGTGATTTCCAACGCTTCGTGTACCACCAACTGCCTCGCGCCCGTGAGCAAGGTACTGCACGAGCAGTTCGGCATCGAGTACGGCATTATGACCACTGTCCACGCCTACACGAACGACCAGCGCATACAAGACCAGGTGCATAAAGACCTGCGTCGTGCGCGCGCGGCGGCGGCGAACATCATCCCGACCTCCACAGGCGCGGCGAAGGCAATCCACCTCGTGCTACCCGAGCTGAAGGGGCGCATGCACGGCACTGCGCTGCGCGTGCCCACCCTAACGGTCTCCATCGTGGACTTGACGGTGACCCTATCGCGCGAGGCGACAGTGGAAGCCATCAACGCGGCGTTCCAGCAAGCGGCGCAGGGCGCGCTGCAGGGCATTCTGGGCGCGACGGATGAGCCGCTGGTCTCGATGGACTTCCGTGGGGACGAGCGCAGCGCGATTGTGGACCTGCCCTCGACGCTGGTGATGGGCGGACGCCTCGCGAAAGTGCTGGCGTGGTACGACAACGAGTGGGGCTATTCGTGTCGCGTCGCCGACCTCGCGAAATACATCGCCAGCAAGGGCTACTGAACTATCGCTGGCTGAGTTATGCGCCGTGGGCGGTGCTCGCGGCGCATCTCGCTCTGGCGATTGCTTATAACCTTGCTGTGCCGTTCGGCAATAACGGCTACGCCAACACGCCCGACGAGGGCGCACACTTCCAGTATGTAGCGTTTGTGGCGCGGGAGTGGCGACTGCCGATTTTTGAGGGGTACGAAGGCGTCGGCTACGAGGCGCACCAGCCGCCCCTTTACTACTTTCTGGCGGCAGGGGTGTATCATCTCGTGGGCGGGTCGGGCAAGGGCGTGCGGCTGCTCTCCACGCTCTGTAGCGCGGGCGTGGTGTGGCTGGTGTGGCTGTGCCTGCGCCGCGTTGCTCCCGAGCGTCCCCTGCTCGCGCTCAGCGGGATGGGCTTCGCGGCGTTCCTGCCGATGCATATCGCCATCGGCAGCGCGGTAGGCAACGACGCGCTCACGAACCTCCTATTCGCAGCGACGATGTATGCGATGCTGTGTCTGCTGTGCCTGCAACCTGCGACGCCCGCTCGCAAAACGGGCACAGCTATCCCTGCCCTGCTCGGTACGCTTGTGGGGCTGGCGTTATTGACGAAGGCGACGGCGATATTGCTCGCGCCGCTACTCGTGCTGGGCGTGCTGTGGGGCGCGCGCCTACACGGGCAGTCGTGGGCGCGCAGCTGGCTCGCAACAGGGCTGGCTCTGGGCGTCGCGCTGCTGTTGGGCGGCTGGTGGTTCGTGCGCAACGCGATGCTCTACGACGACCCCCTACTGCAGAAGACCTTCGTGAATGTGTTCGCGGGCACGGCGAAGGCGCAAGACTTCTTGGAGCGCGGCGCGACTTGGGGTCAGTATCTGCAACTGGTCGCCGACTGGACTTTTCGAAGTTTCTGGTTCGCCTACGGCACGCCGCGCACGGCGCAGACAGGGTTGCCCAACTTCCTGCCCGATAGCGTCTACTGGGGCTTGGGCGCGCTGACGCTGGCGTCAGTCGCGGGTCTACTGCTGCGCCTGCGCGAGCCGACGCCCTTATGCGCCCGCGTATGGCTCCTCCTCTGCGCCGCGTGTTTCGCACTCGTGCTGGTGAGTTTCCTGCTGTTTATTCGCGTGTTTTTCCAAGCGCAGGGGCGATACTTCTACCCTGCGCTGCTGCCGATAAGCGTCTTTCTCGCGCTGGGCTGGGAGCGGCTGTTCCCTGAGGCTCGCCGCGCCGCCGCACAGGTGGGCTGGACGCTCCTGATGCTGCTGCTGGCGATTGGATGCTGGCGTTATTTGGGCTAAACGCGCGAGCTGGGCTATAATATATCTATGCGTTTCCTTTGGATGGTATGCCTGCTGGCGGCTGTGCTGACCACCAGTGCGCAAGAGGCAAAAACCGAGACGAAGCCTACTCAGGCGACAACTGTTGAATCTACGACGCCGCCGTACCACTCGCTCAAGCAGTTGAAAGAGTGGATTGATCAGGAGAAGCAGCGCGCCAAAGCGCGTGTGGAAGCGTTGGAACAGTCGGGCGTCGTATTAGACCCGAAGCACCGCCATAAGCTGGAAGAGGGTCCCGAATATCTGGAAGCGTTGTGGGACTATCTGTATGTGCGCGCCTACCCAAACGACTCGGTGGACTGGCTGGCTTACCTGCGCGCGGCGGAACAGCGCGATTTGATGGCAGGCGCGTTCGTACCTGCGGCGGGCGCACAGTGGGAGTTCGTGGGACCGCGCAACACGACGCCGCCCTACCGCACCTATTTCGGCACGGCGAGCGTTGCAGGGCGCGTGAACGCCGTTGCGTATGACCCCGTGAACAGCAATGTCTACTACGCAGGCGCGCCGCAGGGCGGCGTGTGGAAAACCACCAATGGCGGCGCCACTTGGCAACCTCTCACAGACTACTGGCAGTTCCTCCAAGTCGCCTGCATCGCCGTCCACCCGACCAATCCCAATGTGATTTATGTGGGCACGGGCGACTTTCAGGGCTGGATGCGCCCGTTCTCGCAAGGCGTGATGCGCTCCACCGACGGCGGGCAGACCTGGCAGAGTCTGGGCGCAACCCAGTTCGGCAACCGCTGCGTCTCCGACATCATCATCGACCCCGAAAACCCGAACATCATCACGGTCTGCACGGGCTGGGGACCTTATCGGAGTGTTGCGGGTAGCCTCTGGCGTAGCACCGATGGCGGCGACACTTGGACGCAGGTAAGCACCATCAGCGCCATCTGGAGCGACTTAGCCGTCAGCGCGCGCAATCCTGCAACGGGCGTGCGCTACTACTACGCGGTGGGGCACGGCAACCCCGGACGCCTCCTGCGCTCCAGCAATCGCGGACAGACTTGGACGACGCTCACCCCGCCTTTCAGCGCAAGCAACCAATCCTCGCTGCGTGTGGCGACCTCGCCCAACGACCCCAACCGCGTGTACCTGATGTCGGGTGCAGACCAACAAGTGTGGGTCAGCAACGACGCGGGCAACACTTGGACGCCGATGAACCCCACGGTGGACAGCGGGTTCTATCAAGCGTGGTACGACGCGACGATGCACATCTCCACCGACGGCGCAGGCAACGATGTGCTATATCTGGGGCTGATAGACCTTGTGCAGTGGACGCGGGCGTTCGGCTGGCGCTCCATCGGCTTGAGCTTCACAAACCAAGCCAATATCCATGTCGACATCCACTGCATGGCAATCAACCCGCGCAACCCCAACGAGTTGCTCATCGGCACGGACGGCGGCGTCTATCGGCTGACCTACACGCCCAGCACGGGCGCGGTGAACATCACAGGGCTCAACGCTACGCTGGGCATCACCCAGCTCTACTGGGCGGCGTTCCACCCCACAGACCCGAACCGCATGATGGGCGGCGCACAGGACAACTCCACACCCCGCGCGAACGGCAATCTCA
>CALGZO010000018.1 GCA_937934465.1 uncultured Fimbriimonadales bacterium
CCGTCGGTCGCCGAGCGCGCGCGCGTGTAGCCGTCGCCGTTCGTCTGATGGACGGCGTAGCTGGACGTGTTCGACCAGTCGCAGCTCCAGTTCTGCGATGAGCCGTCGGCGCGCCCAACGCTCTCGGCGTGCGAGCGGCCAAGCGAGACGCGCTCGCCGGAGCCGCTGCCGTCCTTGCGGCTGACCAGCGGCGCGAAGTAGGCCAGCGCCAAGTCCAGCGCTTCGCGCTGCGCGTAGAGCGTCGTCAGCGGCTCATAGCACGCATATCGGCAGGCGACAGACCAAATCGCGTCTATGTTGCGCTCGATGAGCGACCTGACCTCTGGCGCAACAGCGCCGACCATCTGCACAACAGCAGCACGACGCGCGGCCACGGTCAACATCAGTACACCCTCCTGAACGTGCAGATATACACGTTCGCGCCTTGCGTGATCGTGATGGTCATGTATTCGGGCGGATACGGCGCGAACATGTTGATGTAGAACTCATATCCCGCAAGCGAAATGTACGAGATGCCGTACACCGAGTTTGGCGTTGGGGATACGGCGACGCTGATCGTCGGCGTGATCGTCGTCGCAAAGAACACGCGATAAGTCTCGATCAGCGTGCTCGGATACAGCCGCTGCACCAAGAACGGGCATCCGCCGCCGATGGGCGGCAGGCTCGGCGCGGTCGGCAAGCCGAAGGGCGTCGGCGGAAGCGGCGAAGGCAAAGGCGTCGGCGGCGCCGGTGGCGCGTTGGTCGGTGGTCGCGGCGGGTCAAACGTCGGCAGCGCAGGCAGAGCAGGTGTCGCAGGCTGCGGCAACGCGGGCGTCACAATGGGATACGGCGTATATGGTTGCAGCGTCGGGCCGAGCGGCGTCGCCTGCTGCGGCGTGATATACGGCGTGCCTATGGGACGACACCCACAAGCGCCATATTGACACCCGCATTCGACGCCCAAATTAGCCGCCAAGAATCCGGCTGCGCTGATGCCTAGTGCAACCAGTAGTGCGGCTGCGCCTCTCTGTAGAGCTTTCTTCCTGACCATGCGCCGCCTCCCTCAAACACTAAATTGTCGCTCTGCATCGTGTAAGGCCGCCATACGGCACAACCCATCGGCTCGACGTATCGGGCGATGTAGTCCGCGATGAACAACATGCGATTGCGCGCGCGCACGTACTCATCGAGATCGCGCTGCGCGTGCTCGTGCATCACCAGCAGGTGCTTCGATATATCGCTCAAGTCCTGCGCGGTGATGATGCTCTGCATCACGGAGCGACCCTCGTTGTCCGACACCGCCTCGCTGCGCGAGCGGCTGCTCATCTGCCCGCTCCCCTGTGAGCGCGAGCGGGATTCAGAGATGCCCCAGCCGCGCCCGGCGTCGCGCTGCGACATGGTCACGTCCGTCTCGCCGCGCGCTTCGTTGATGCTGGAAGCGGCGGTGTACGAGCGGCCATCGGCCTGCGCGTTGAACCAGCTCAGGCTGGTGCTGGCGTCTTCGCTGGTCCCCGTCGCCAGCGCGCTGTAGTCGCTGCGGCTGCGCGCGTTCTCCGACTCGCGCCGGAATCGGGACGCGCGGTTGCGCAGATACTCAGACGAGCCGGATACGGTTCGCGTCTGGGCATAGACCAGCACCGCGCGCGAGTTGGACGTGTCGTAGCTCTGCGCGAGAGAACAGCCGATGTCCCAGTCGCCGTACGACGTGTTGGCGATGGAGAAGCTCGTGCCGTCCTCTTGCGCGCTGGATTGCTCGCGCGACACGCCGCGCGAATCGCTGCGCGTCTCGCCGCGCCCTACATCGTCGCTCTCGGTCTCCTGTTGCGAACGCGCTCGGCTCAGCGAATAGTCGCGGCTCGTCGTCTCGGTCTCATGCCGCGCGTTGGAGTCTTCGCGCGAGCGCGCCAGGCTGTCAGAGCGTCGCGTGCTCTGCGTCACGCTGCGGCTCTGTTCGTTCGCCTCGCTCTTCGCGTCGCGCCGGTAGTTGCTGGCGTCGTTCGACCGCGAGCGGTAGTAGTCAACCTTGCTCGCGTACTTGGCGACGAGATACGAGATCAGATGCAGCTTGGCATAGAGCATCTGCAGGAACTCGTCCCCGCACGCCAGAGGCGCGTAAAGGCAGAACGCGAAGTCTATCTGCTCCTCGGCGTCCTCCCGCGCGCATTGGTGCAGCGCCTCGAACTGGGCGAGCAGATAATCGCGCCAGTCCACGCGCGGCAGGTTCGCGCAAGACGCTCCTTCGACGCGACAATCGGTCATATCATGCGCGCCTCCCTTCGCGCGTCAGCGCCCAGCAGCTCGCGGTGCATGGCGATGTCTATGCTCCGCGCGGCGTCGCTCCGCGCCTCGCACAGGCGCCTGACTTGTCGCGTCCATTGCGGCAGCACGATGCGCTCTTGTCGGAACGCCGCCGCTGCAACAGGCTCGACGAACGCCGTCGAGGCGATGGAAGCGAGCATCACGCCCTGCGCCGTCCTGAGCGCGCGCCGCGGTATTTCGGGGTCGCTCATGTGGCGCGTCAGGTTCAGCACGGCGTTCGCGCGCTCTCTGACCTTGCGATATTCGCCCAGCGTCAGGGCGTTGACGCGCATCGCGGCCAGGATCACCGCGTTGGCGGTCGAGAACGCCGCTGCTTTGAATATCTCTTTCGAGAACGACGTGCCGAGGAGCGCCTCGCGCCTGGCCTTGCGCAACGCCTCGCGGTTGGGATAGCCGTAAGCGCGCATCTCGGCCAGCAGCCCCCTGCGCGCCATGACGCCGGTCAAGCTGCGCAGCCGGTCGAACAGCGCCATTCGTCGCCTCTGCGCAGCATAGGCGACGCTCTCCAGCGTGTTCATCGCGAGCGCGACTGTTAGCGCGACGCGCAGGCGGTTGATGGGCTTTTGCGTGCGAATCTCGCGCGCGTCGAGCTTGGCCTTGACGTATTGCGCGAGAGCCGAGTTCACCTCCGGCAGCGCCAAGTAGCGCTGGCGAGCTGCGGCCATCACAAACGGTTTGACGATTGCGCTCAGCAGCGCCGCCCTCAAGCGCCGTCTTGCGAGCGCCTGCATCTGCGCGATGCGCTCCTCGTCCGTCCGCGGAGTCGCCGCGCGCCCCACGCCGAGCAGCTCGCGCTCAAGCTCGCGACGCATCGCCGCGCGCGCGCGAGCCTGCCGTTCAATCGCGCTCCGAATGGCGATGGAAAGACGGCGCAAGAAGACCATTTGCTACGAGCGACTTAAGATGCCGGGCAACGCCGCAGCGACCGCGGTCTGATTGGTCAACGGGATGAGATAGTCCTCGTTTATCAGCCGCGCGATCTTATGCGGCGAAAGCCCCAGCGCGACCAGCTCTTTGCCGGTCTTGGCGACCGGCAAATCCTCGCTGCCGAAGAGCGCGCGTTGCTCGTTGCCATCCAGCACGATGACGCCGTCCACCTGATACTGGGTGGCGAGCAACACGCGCTCGGCGCGCGAAATGCTTTGCTTCTTAGCCATGTCTTATTGCGGGCACGATTGCGCCAGCGGCGCGCATTCGCACTCGCCGCAGCCGGTGTCCACGACGATGACGCTGGTCGGATATTCGATGACCGGAATACCCTCCAGTCCGTACGTCCAGCGGATGATGCGCTTGCCGCGCCACTCCATCCGCGAATCCGGCGCGGCGTTGTCCTGGCGCACGACGTATGTGCCGTGTGCGCCCTGCGTGACGTTGCCGGCCTGAATCAGCGTCGGCGGTTGATAGAACGCGCCTAGGCGCTGGCCGTCGCTGCGCCGCCCGATCATCACGATCTTGCCGGTTGGGATGTAGAAGTTCGGGCGGCTCTGGTTGTCGAGGTAGAAGCCGTTATACACCATCGGCTGCGGCAGGTTGCGCGCGGCGAAGAACTGCGCCAAGCGCGCCATGCCGACTGCATCGCAACACGCGCTGAGGCTCATGCGCCCGATGTCCAGCGGGTTCGTGTTGCGAAGCAAGCACTCCCACGTGCGGCTGTTGGCATACATCACCGCCGAAGCGTCAAACATCGCGTTCGTCGTGCCGATCACGCTCTGCGCGATGCAGGCGAGGTCGGCCAACGGCGTGCTGTTCTGCCGGT
>CALGZO010000019.1 GCA_937934465.1 uncultured Fimbriimonadales bacterium
CTCGCCCACCTTAGAGCAGGGCATCGGCATGGCGTACCTGCCTGCCCAGCACGCGAAGGTCGGAACCCCGTGCGCAGTGGCGATTCGCGGCAAAGCCGTGCCTGCCGTCGTCAGCACGCGCCGATTCCTCAAACGGGAATAATCGGTACAATTCAGCCGATATGCCGGAGGTTGTAGACCCTGCGTGGGCGGCTGAACTGCGCCGTGCGCTGCTGCTGTGGTTCGAGACGCATAAACGCCCCACCCCTTGGCGTGAGGCGCCGACCCCGTACCGTGTATGGGTGTCGGAAGTGATGTTGCAGCAGACACAGACGGCGACGGTCATCCCCTATTTTGAGCGGTTTATGGCGCGTTTCCCGACTGTGCAGGCGTTGGCGGACGCGCCGCTGGAGGAGGTGCTGCGCTATTGGGAAGGTCTGGGCTACTATTCGCGTGCGCGGAACCTACACCGAGCGGCGCAGTGGATAGCACAAAACGGCGGGCAGCTGCCCAGCACACCCGACCGCCTGCGCGAGCTGCCTGGCGTGGGCGCGTACACCGCAGGCGCCATCGCGAGCATCGCGTTCAATCAGCCTGCGCCCGTGCTGGACGGGAATGTGACGCGCGTGCTGGCGCGTCTGCTGTGGCTCAAGGGCGACCTGAAGACCCATCGCGCCCAGAAGAGCCTCTGGCAAATCGCCGAGCAGCTGGTGGACGCCGAGCGTCCGGGCGATTTCAACCAAGCCCTGATGGAGCTCGGCTCGATGGTGTGTACGCCTGCGCATCCGCGCTGCTCGGAGTGCCCTGTGAGCCACCTGTGCGAGGCGTATCGGCGCGGTCAGCCAACAGCCGTGCCTGAACCCAGTCGTCGCCCCCCCACGCGCGCGGTGGTGGATGTATCAGCGATTGTCGAGCGAGAGGGGCGGTTCCTGCTTGCGCAACGCCCTCCAGACGGCTTATGGGGCGGGCTGTGGGAGTTCCCACGCGCCACACGCGACGGACGCGAGAGCCTCGAAACCGTCGCCCGACGCGCCGCCGCGCTCGCCGGCGTACAGGTGGAACCCTGCACCCTCGTCGCAAACATCCAACACGCCGTGACCTACTCCAAGATACGCTTATATGGGTATCTGTGTCGGTGGGCGTCAGGCGAGGCGCAGGCAGGCGCGTATCAGGCAATCGCGTGGGCGTCCGTCGAAGAGATGACGCGCTACCCGCTCTCCGCCCCCCAACGGCGATTAGCAGAGGCGCTGCGTCAAACCTCCCATCAGAAGGGGTTATTTTGAGGGCAGACCACTGCGTCCGCCCTTAAGGCACGGCTCGGTACCTTTCTTAGCCCATCGATAGCAGCGAGCCGCCTACACCCACTGCTGAACAGGGTGCTTAGGGACAGCCAGCGAAGGGGATGTAGTTTTTGCCGTCCAGCGCCATGTTCTCATACCACTGGGGGCGAGGGATACCCATAGTCAGTTTGGCGTGTCCGTCGGCGTAGGCTGCCATCTGCCCTTTCGTGCCGCCCGCCCAGCGACAGTCGGGCGCGCCGACATAGCCCGTAGTGGACTTGTCTGTGTGGCGACTGTAGTTGCTGTCGGCGTCCCAGAAGAGCCAGATGTTCGCAGGTTGGTCAATCGCGGCTTGCGGAACCGCCGCCAAGTTGCCTCGGCAGTTAGCGGGCGTGTTCGGTGGGCAGTCGGTAGTGAGGCGCGACTTGTAAGCGTAGGATGTGCCCGCGCCGCGATAGCTCGGATCGCCCGTGCTGAAGCCGTCCTGCTCCCACACGCTGGGGCGCGGCTCCGACGGGCAGAACCAGATTTTGTCGTTCTTCACATACGGCTGAACAATCGTGCGTAGCTGGGGCCACTGAGCATTGAACGCACGCGAAATATTCGTGGCAGCGGGGTAGGTCTCGTCGTAGTCCTGAATGTACATCATAATACCTGTCGCAATCTGACGGACATTCGACAGACAAGACGAGGTGCGCGCGCTCTCACGCGCACGAGCGAACACAGGGAACAGGATCGCCGCCAAAATGGCGATGATCGCAATCACGACCAGCAGCTCAATCAGTGTAAATCCGCGTTGTCGCATACCTTAAGGAACCTCCTACAAGGCAACTGTACCCTTCTTATTATTATGAGAGTGTTAATGGATATTGGAGAGGCTGTCAAGCGAGAGCACTAACTTGTTCTTGCCTCCCGACCTGCTCTCTCACGCGTTGGGGGGGGGTTAAATTCCGCGTGCATTTGTGTCCGCTCCCCCTTCCGTGCAGTGGGGAAGGGGCGAAGGAGTAAGGAGGGTGAGGCGGCATGCGCGCCGCTACCTAACTATGCATAGGAAAGCGTCACAGATTCTTTGCTTGCCACTCTTTGAGCAGCTCGGGCGCGCGCGGGTCTAACAGCACCGTCTCCACGAAAAGCGCGTAGAGCGAGTCGTCTTTGATTTGCGAGATATCCACTCGCGCCGCCTCCAACGCTTCCTTGCTGCGCTTAATCATGTATTGCATCTGCTCTTCGGTGAAGTGGGGTTTCAGTTCGGTTGCAATTTCGCTGACGACTTGCGTGCGCAGTTGACGCCGTTTCTGCGCCGCGTCGGTCTCCAACCGCTTGATGGTCTCCAGGAACTCTTTCGGCAGGCTCTTGCCGCGCGAGGTGTCCTCGCGAATCTTGAGAATCTCCTCTTTGCGGTTGCGCAGCTCCTTCGCTTCCTCTTGGATGAGGCGTTCGAGTTGTTGGTAGGCGCGCGCGTGCGTGGCTGTGAGCCGTTCAATCTGGGGCTTGGTGAGGTTCAGGGGACGGATGTTATTGAACCAAGTGATGTCGCTCAGCGCGAGCAGGAGCTGATCCACCTCCGACAGGGTGGGCGTGTTAGCTTGTTGCGTCAGCCCAAAGGCCAGCCCGCACGCGATTGCCACAACCCAACTAATCCGCCGCATACCGCGATTATACCTCCCGATTGCCCGCTATTTTTGACGCGCGAGAGCGTATAATATTATAGGAGGCATCGATGACTATCCATCGCCTGATGTATTGGCTGTTTTTGGCGGTCGGCATGATGCTGTTGGCGACCATCGGATTTCTGTTAGCAGACCCGTTTTTGCAGGCGGTGGACAAGTGGTTCACGGGCGAGCCGCCGATTTCGCCGATTTGGACGCGCGTCGGGCTAACAACTGCTGGATTGCTGATGGGTATCTTGGTCGCCAATCACAGTTTTCAGCTGTTGGCGCGTGTGGCGCGTCATCTGGAGGAGGCGGAGCCTGACGAGAAGCTCGCGATTGGGCTGGGGCTGGTCTCGGCGGCGGTGATTACCTTTGCGCTCTATCCCTTGCTGTTCGCGATTGGCGGCGCACGCTTGGGCTGGGCGCTGACCTTGCTCGCGTTCGTGGTGTTGGTCTATCTCAGCATCGTGAGCTTCCTGAGCATGAAGGAGTACCTGCCCCTCACTGCGCAAATGGCGCGCCGCTCCAAAGGCGTCAAGGTGCTGGATACCAGCGTGATTATCGACGGGCGCATCCGCGATATTCTGCGCACGGGGTTTTTGGAAGGCAAGCTCTATGTGCCGGGCTTCGTGCTGGATGAACTGCAATATATCGCCGATTCGGAGGACGCGCTGCGCCGCGCA
>CALGZO010000020.1 GCA_937934465.1 uncultured Fimbriimonadales bacterium
GGTGATTGAGGAGTTCGATGATTGGCGCGGCGTAGCGGAGGCGATTCGCGTGATGAAGGTGCGCGGCGCGCCTGCGATTGGGATTGCGGCGGCGTATGGGCTGTGTTTGGCGGCGCGCCAGATAGAGGCGGAACGCATCGAAGCGTTCCGCGCGGCGTTCGGCGAGGTGTGTCGCGCGTTCGCGCAAACGCGCCCGACCGCAGTGAACCTGTTCGGCGCAATCGAGCGCATGCAGCAGGCAGTCGCGCAGGCGCACACGCCCGACGAAGCGCGCGAGCGCGTGCTGGCGGAAGCGAACGCCATCCAGCGCGAGGACTACGAGGCAGACCGCGCGATGGCGACCTACGGCGCGGCGCTGCTGCCCGACGGCGCGCGCGTGCTGACCATCTGCAACACGGGCGCGTTAGCCACAGGCGGTATCGGAACCGCGCTGGGCGTCATCCGCGTCGCGCACGAACAGGGCAAACTGCGCCATGTGTACGCCTGTGAGACGCGCCCGCGCATGCAGGGACTCAAACTGACCGCGTGGGAGCTGCTACAGGAGCAGATACCCTTCGAGGTGATTGCCGACAGCGCCGCAGGGACGCTGATGGCGCAGGGCAAGGTGGACGCGGTGATAGCAGGCGCAGACCGAATCGCCGCCAACGGCGACACCGCCAACAAAATCGGCACCTACACGCTGGCGGTGCTGGCGCATCATCACCACTTGCCGTTCTACATCGCCGCGCCGATATCGACCATAGACCCCGCCACGCCCGACGGCGGCGCTATCCCGATAGAGTATCGCGACCCTGCCGAGATAACACACATCGGCGGCTTGCAGGTCGCCCCATCGGGCGCGCCCGCGTTGAACCCCGCGTTCGATGTCACGCCCGCCGCGCTCATCACCGCCATTATCACCGAGCGCGGCGTGTACCGACCGCCTTACCAGTTCGGCTAAAACTCCAGCGGCGTGACAATCTTCACCGCCAAGCGGTTCTGGCTGCGACTGGCGTTGGGCAAGCCGTAGATGATGAACAGGTCAAAACCGCGCCGCACGCGCTGCAGGTAGGTGAGATAGAAGTTGCGCGTGGACTCCACATCGCCCTCGAACTCCAGACGGTTCAGCACCATCCTACCGCCAATCGCGCGTTCGGGGTCTATCTCATAGTTCACGGTGACGATCAGTTGACGGGCGCGGTCGGTCGGCGCGTCGGCGTAGCGGATTTCCAAGTTCTCGGCGTCTAAGCGCACGCGAAATCGGGGCGCGAGCTCGTAAGACTGCACGAATCGAGCGTAGAGGCTGCGTCCGCCGTTCAGGTCGCCTGCACGCAGCTCGAGGCTACCCGTGCGATAGATGTCCAGCACATTCCAAGCATACTCCACCCCAAGCGTGCGATCGATGTTCGGCGGTCGGTTGAGGTAATCCGCCGTGAGGGTCAGCCGATTTTGCGAGGCGTAGAGCCACTGTAAGCTGAGGCTCCCGCCCTCGTCGAGCCGTGCGCCGCCGTAGCGCGTGCGGCGGCTGAGATCGAGGCGCGTCTCGGTGTAGAGCAGTCGCTCGCTTTCGGGACGGTCGAACCACAGCACTCCGAACCGTAATCCGCGGTAGCCAGTTTCGGGCGCGAAGCCCAAGCGCGGGCGATAGTTCGGCTCGATGTCGGTGTATTGCAGTTGGTAGTTGGGCGCGCGCTCGGGCGCGTTGCGCTGCAGCGTATATTGCTGGTACACGCCATCGCGGTCGCCGTTGAGTTGGTAGTACGCGCCGACGAGTCGCCACTCGCCGTCGCCCGTGATGCGTCGCGAGTCGAGGATGGCGCCCAGCGTCTCTTCCTGCACATCGCCCTGTAAGCGCATCCCCAGCAGGTCGAGAAACGAGCGTTCGGCGAACTGGTAGCGGATGCGCCCGACGCCGAACTGCCGCTTGCGCCCGTTCAGAGCATATTCGCCAGCCATCGCGCCGTAGCGCCAGTCGTTCAGCGCGCCGAACGCTTTCAACCCCGCGCTCAGGTCTTGCACACGCACGCTGTAGAACGCGGCGCGCGGCGGCATGAACTCCGCGCCCTCTTGGAAGAACGGGCGCGTCTCGGCAAGCACCTTCTCGGTGTAGGAGAAGTCGACGCTCGCCACATCCGCTGCGATATTTCGAAAGTCGGGCTTGAGCGTCAGCAGCGCCGTGAGGGGGTCGCCGATGGTGTAGCGCAAGTCTAAACCGCTGCGGGCGCGTGTCGTATCGGGGTCGCTGTCGCCCGTGAAGTAAGGCAGCACGATGATAGGATAGCGCGGCGGGGGCGGCTCCAGCCCCGTCCACAGGCTCTGACGCCGCGTGGAGTAGAACGCGCCCATGTTGGGGAAGGTGTAAATCTCGTTCAGGCGCGGGATGTACCGCTCCAGAATAACGCCGAACCGACTCTGCTTGGGCGCGTAGCGCAGGATGCGGAAGGGGATGCGCATCTCCGCTTGCCAGCCGTTCTCCACGATACGCGCCGCCGCCTGCCAATCGCCGCGCCAGCGGATGTTCTCCGTCGTGCCCGCAGGGAAATCGTCCGCCTGCGCCCCACGCGCGTTCACCGTGAAGGTGTACGGCTCCAGCCCGCGCGCTTGCGGTTCAATCAGCGCCATCACGGTATCGTCGTTCTCCAAGTAGCCGCCGCGCTTGGTCTCACGCGCTTGAATCAGCTCAGGGTTCGGATCCTCACAAATGAACGCCACATAGATTGCCTCGTGGTCGTAGCCGATATATGCGCGTGTGGGGAACGCGCCCACCTGCTGACGCGAGGGCGACCAGAACTGCTCCACGCGATACGCTTCCGCCCACTCGTCGGCGTTCACGATGCCGTCAATCACAGGCGGACGGCTCAGCCGCTGCGCGGGGAAACTGCGCGGGTCAACAGGCTGGGTCAACCCCACACCAACCAATCCGACAAGCATCCAAACTCCAAAAAGGCGTCGCATCGTCGCTCTCCTCAGAAACGCAAGATTCAGCGCTGAGGCGAGGTCTCCTGTCGTTGAAATCCGCTTCGTGCGTGTAGGTTTCTCGAATGTGGAAACGCCGCCGCCAGCGCTCCCTAAGACTGCACCCACTCCAGCGCGCCGCGCGCCGCTTGAGGCGTGAGAGGCGTCTCCATCAGAAAGGTGTATGGCAGTTGCTCTTCGAGGGCGTATTCGCGCGCGGCGACGAGCGCGTGCAGCAAGGCTTCTGCGCCGACCTCGTTGAGAAGCGCGCGATATTCCACGCCGCAGGCGTCGGCGAGGGCGCGCAGGTCGTCGGGACGGTTGCGTTGCAGATACGCTGCAATCAGAGCGCACAGCGTCACCGCCGCGCCGTGCAGGTAGGCGCGCCCCGTCTGATGCTCCAGCGTGTAGAGGATATGATGCTCCGAGCCTTCCTCAGGGCGGCTGCTGCCTGCTTGGTAGCACAGATAGACCTCTTCGCAGAACAGCTCGGTCAGCACGCGCACGCCTGTCTCGTTGACGGCGTAGATGTCGGGCGCGTGCTGGCGCAGCCGTTCCAGCAAGGCTGCGCTTTGCTCGGCGATAGCAGCGTCATAGGGTTCGCCCGTGCGTTCGTGGGCGAGTTGCCAGTCGTGCAGCGCGGTGTGAATCGAGAGCAGGTCGCCCACGCCGCCGCGATTGAGGGGGGCAGGCGCGGTTTGAACCAGCGCGGCGTCCACATAAATCGCATCGGGGAACACGCGCCCCGTGTAGTGGATACGCCCTGCGCGTCGCACCGCCGCCGAATCGGTGAACGGCGCGTCGACCGTGAGCGCGCTGGGGATGAGAATCAGGGGGAGCGACTTACGCCATGCGAGGTACTTGGCGGTATCTATCGCCGTGCCGCCGCCCAAGCCGATCACGCGCTTTATGCCCGCCCACGCATCGGGCGCATGCTCGATGGATTGCAGGACGGCTTCGTCCAAGCTCTCGGCGCGCACGAGGCTGCGCGGATTGGCAGCGAGGCGTGTCCGCGCCGCGAACCACGCCTGCGGATCGACCACCAGCAGCGCATCGTCCAACAGCGGGTTCAGCGCGTCAATCGGCGCGAAGCGCACCACGCTAAGCGGATGGAATGGCATAGTGATACTATACCTAACGCATTTGGGAAGTGTTTGGGGCGGTGTTCTGCGTCGCGACTGCCCAGTAGCCCTCGGCGCGGAGCGCGGCGGCGATGAGTTCGGCGTCTTCGTGCGAATTGCATAGCGCTGCCTGCGCCGCGCCGCTGCCGCACAGGATTACTCTTAGCGCGCCCTCCGCTTCCAGACGCTGGCGCAGCACTCGCAACTCAGGAAGCGCACGCAGGATAGGCTCGTCGAAATCGTTGTGGAGCAGGGGCGCAAGGTCGGCAGGCGTTTTGAGGACGCCCTCGCGCAGGGCGTTCACGAGCCGCTCGGTGTGTCGTGGGCGGGCGTGTGGGTGGACCGCCTCGCGCTTGAGCTGCGCGTATGCCCACGCGGTGGGCGCGCCCACGCCATGCGGCTTCGCCAGCACCCACCAGAAACTGGGCAGGGTAGGCAGCGGTTTTAGCTGTTCGCCTTTGCCTGTAGCGAGTGCGCACTGCGGCATCGACGAGGACGCCCGTACCGTCGGCGTCCCCGCCGACGAACCCTCACACCGTACCGTCGCCGTCCCCGCCGGTGAACCCTCACACCGTACCGTCGGCGTCCCCGCCGACGAACCCTCACACCGTACCGTCGGCGTCCCCGCCGACGAAACATCCTTTCGTAGCGTCGGCGTCCCCGCCGACGGAACATCCTTTCGTAGCGTCGGCGTCCCCGCCGACGAAGCCGTACCCTCAGCGTCCCCACCAACGAAGAGCGCCACATCCGCGCCTAACTTGCTGGCGATTATATACAAATTCGGCTGCGCGATTTTCCACCGTCGCGCCCAGTCAGCGAGGATTTTCAGCGCGGCGGCGGCGTCGCTGCTGCCGCCGCCCAACCCCGCCTGTGCAGGAATGCGCGTGGTGAGGTAAGCACGCCAGCCGCTGCACTCGCCCCCTTGCCCCCTCTGCCACAGCGCGGGAGAGTGGGTAGGGGGATGAGGGCTATGCTTCACAAACGCCTCCACCGCCTTCCAGATAAGGTTGCTCGGGTCGGAGGGGATGGAATCTTCGCCCCCTCCCGTGGATTCCCCAGAGATGAGAATCTCCCCC
>CALGZO010000021.1 GCA_937934465.1 uncultured Fimbriimonadales bacterium
GAAGCGTCGTTGGGTAGTGATGCATCTAACCTATCGGGGTGCGTCATCGCAGCCAAAGGTGTCCAACGCTGAGTATTATACCCCTTCGTAGAGTGCGTATCTCGTTGGGCAGCGTCGGCGAGGACTACAAAGTGGCTTGGACTTTAGTCCAAGCACGCACGCACAGACAGGAATCTCCGTGCGACAAAGTGGCTTGGGCATTCTTGTCCAAGCGTCTTCATCAGCAGGGACGCCTCCTGTGGGTCAGACGCTTGGCAGGCACCTAGCGAGTGCGTCGCCATACAAAGCCTGCCCGTCGCAGAAACTGGCGGATGGTCTCAATATGCACCTGCACGCCGTACTGCTGATGCAGCAGTTCAGCGAGTTGGGCGCAAGTCCACGCGCGGTCGGCTTGACGCAGGCAGTGGAGGAGGGTGGCGCGCATTTCGGGAGTTAGCACAGGCGCGCGTCCAGGATGGGGGCGGTCTTCCAGCACAGCAAGTCGGTACTTGCGGAAGCGTGTGAGTAGGCGTTTGATGGTGTCGGGGTGGAGGGGGACATACTTTGCGATTTGTTCGGGGGTTTCTCCGCGTGCGGCGCGTCGGAGGACTTGGGCGCGTAGTCGGGGTCTGGGTTTGGGATGGGTATACTCGATGCGTTGCAGGTACGCCTCTTCAGTGGGCGTGAGCGTGATAGGTAATCGTTTTCGTGCCGTAGTGGGGTTATTCCATACTTTGACGGCGCTTTCACATTTGAGGAACTTATCTATGAGGAGGTCGGTCTCCATGAGGATGCCTACTATACCAGCAGTGAGCATCATCTATACCGAGACAACGGATAGGGGTCCCATCCGCGTATATAACCGCTGGCTCGAACACGGCAGGTGGCACACGAAACTACTCTTCGAGCAAAGCTACCGAGAGCTTATTTTTGACGGCATCATCTACAGCAGATATTCACCTAACTATCGCTACTACTATGAGGCTGCCTACGAGGTGTATCAAATCAACGATACGAGGCTATGGATTATAGGTCAGCAAGGCGAGCGGGTGCTGAAAGAGACGGCGTTTGAGTGCGTCTTCTCGCCCGATTCGCGCTGGCTGGCTGGATGCCACAAAACCTACAGCGACAAAATCGCCTTCTTCAAACTCCCCGAACTGCGCGAGACCGTAATCCCCGTGCGCCCCTACACCTACTCGTACTTTTGTGGCTGGTATCCTGACAGCCGTCGCTTCTGGTACGGCTCGTGGAAAGGATGGTATCGCCTGCGCACTGACAACCTACGCGGTCGTCCTGAACGGCTTTCCAAACAAGAGTACGCCCGCCTGTTTCAAGATTGGGACTTGCTCAATCCGCGTTTTCGCACCGACTGGGCTGAGTTGGAAGAGCGCAAGGTGTTCTACTGCTACTCGTTGCGTGGGACGGCGCGGGCGCGGGCGTATCCGTCAGTGCTTGCGAGTGTGCCTCAGTTAGCCGTGCTGCAGCAGAATGTGCGTGCGTGGCGTCCGCAGGTGGTGGAGGTGCAAAGGCGTGATGGGCGGCGGTACAGGGTGGTCTCCAACCGTGATGAACGGGTGTGTTTGAAAGTGGCGGCGGTGTCGGATGATGGGCAGTGGGTGTTGGTGGTGGTGCGTCGTTGGGATGAGGCGCGGCAGCGGGAGGGGACGGAGTGGCGGTTGTACGAGGTCGCGCGGCGGCGTGTGGCGCGCACTTGGACAGAGCAGGAGATCCCGTCGTTTGTGGAGTCGGTGGAGTTGGGGATTGGCGCGTTGGTTCAGTAGCAACGCTAAGTCGGGTATACTCTAAGCAACCCCTGCTGCCAGCGCGAGCCGACTACCTCATCACTCGTCTAACAGGGTGCGCAGCTCTTCTTTGCTAATCTCGATGTCGCGCAAGATTTTGCTGAGCAGACCCGCTCCGATAGTCTCGCCTGCGTGTACTGGCACGGTCGTTGTACGCCCGTCAGGATGCCTAAGCAGGCAGTGGCTACGAGGACGACGGCTTCTCGTTGCCCTCGATATGAAGCACGATTGCCTCTCGGACACGCTCCATCAACTCGTCCAGCGAGCGCGCTTGGGTGTAGCAACCTCGCAGCTCCACCACCTCAGCGACATAATAGCCGTCCTCGTCCTGTTCCACCAATACAGTAAACTCGCGCATAGGACACACCTATGGAATCGTACCTGACTCTACAGCGATAAGAAACCGCCAACTGAGCATACCCCTTCCGAGAACAGGCGCTAATGCGAGTGGTTTCGCGTTCATCACCTCCGATGAGCAGTACCTCTACACGGGCAGCGACTACGGACGGCTCGACCGCTGGCGCATCAGCACTCTCGAACTTGACAAAGAACTCGCGCGCCAGTGGGGCATCGCGGGCTTCCGCACGGGAACCCACGAGTTGTGGGTCAGCGAGGCGGAGCAGACGCGCGTCTACGACGCCCAAGGCGCGCTCACAGGGCGTACCCCGCTGCAAGGCGTCTTCTCCCCCGACAAGCGATGGGTGATTCAAGAGAACCGTGTTGTGCGCGTCGCCGACGGACAACCCGTGCTGACCAGCACGACCAACCTTACAGGCGTGTTTGCTCCTGACTCGCAGTACGCGCTCATCTATGACGGCGATACCCTCGCTGCCTACCGCACCGACAGTTGGACGCGCCTCTGGCAACAGCGCAATCAGTTTCTGGACCTTCCTGTGCAGTTCAGCCGCGATGGGCGACGGTTCTTGATGAGGTCAAAACTGTACGACACCGAGACGGGCACAGCGCTGGGGCAATATATGGGCGAGCCGACGACGCTCTCTCAAGATGGGCGGGAGAGGGGAAAGGCTTCAGGTATAATTCTCTCGCTATGCCGAAGCCCAAGCATGCCGAGCCGAAGCTGGTGAATATCGAAATCAACGGCGTTCCGCTGCAAGTGCCTGAGGGCGAGCTGCTGGTGGAAGCCGCCAAGCGCGTTCAAGCCGATATTCCCATATTTTGTTATCATAAGTATATGAAACCTGTGGGCATGTGTCGGATGTGCCTCGTGGAGGTGGGCTACAAGCAACCCGACGGCAGCGTGCGCAAAATGCCCAAGCCGCAGACCTCCTGCTCGCTGCCCTGCACCGAGGGGCTGGTCGCGTGGACGGAGACAGAACAGATAGTCAAAGACCGTCGCGCCGTGTTGGAGTTCTTGCTCATCAACCACCCGCTGGACTGCCCCATCTGCGATCGCGGCGGCGAATGCCCCCTACAGAACAACACACAGTTCTACGGACCCTCCACCAGCCGCTACATCGAAATCAAACGGCACTTGCCCAAGTCGTTCCCACTGTCGAACTATGTCGCGCTGGACTTGGAGCGGTGCATCCAGTGCGGACGATGCGTGCGCTTCACCGAAGAGGTGTCGGGCGATTCGCAACTGGCGTTCCTGTTCCGTGGCGCGCAGACGCAGCCGCACACTTTCCAACTCACTGAGTTCACCAGCCGATTCAGCGGGAATGTGATTGAGATTTGTCCTGTCGGCGCGCTCACCAGCCGTACCTATCGCTTCCGCGCCCGACCGTGGGACATCACGACCCAGAAGACCGTCTGCACGATGTGTTCCAACGGCTGCACGCTGTATGCCGACAGCCGCGCGGGCAAGGTGGCGCGCTTCAACGCCCGCGAGAACCCTGCCGTGAACGAGACTTGGACCTGCGACAAGGGCAAGTTCGAGCAGACCTATATGCACGCGCCCGACCGTATCGTGCAGCCGATGCGACGACACGGCAAAGAGTGGGCGCCGATTTCGTGGGGCGAGGCTTACGAACTCATCCTGCAACGCGCCAGCACGCAGGGCAGCGGACGCGCCGTCGCAGGGCTGGCAGGACACCGACTGAGCAACGAATCGCTCTACATGTTCCAGAAACTGATGCGCGGCGTGTTCCAGACGAACCACATCGACCACCGATTCACGCGCTATCAGGCTGCGCTGTCCGAGCCGCCCGTGCAGAACGAGTATCGCGACTTGGAAGCCGCCGCGACCGTGCTGGTGTTCGGCGCAGACTTAGCCGACGAGCAGCCGATGGTGTTCCTGCGAACGCGCAAAGCCAACCGACACTACGGCGTGCAGGTCATCGTGGCGTATCCACGCGCGAACGCGGTGGAAGAGTTCGCCGCGCACAGCCTGCGCTACCGCGCCGGCACAGAAGACGCTCTGCTGAAAGGGCTGCTCCGCGCGCTGCTGGAGCGAATAAATCCCCCAAGCGCAGACGCCGAACGGCTCCAATCGCGCCTCGCCGCCTGCACCCCAGAATGGACACAAGCGCATACAGGCGTACCCGCCGAGCAGCTCCGCGCAGTGGCGCAACATATCGCCGAGTCGCCCAGCCTGCTCATCCTCGCAGGCGAGAAGACGCTCAACCACCCCCTCGCGGATGAGGTGGTCGAGTGGCTGCACGCGCTGAACCGCCTCACAGGCAACGACGCGCGCGAGGAGGGCGGGCTGAACCTGATGCCCACAGGCGCGAACCAGCAGGGCGCGCTGGAACTGGGCGTCGCGCCGCACCTGTTGCCCAACTACGCCCGTGTGGACGACGCACAGGCGCGCGCACAATTCGAGCAGGCGTGGGGGCTGCCGCTGCCTGCCCACGCCGGGCTAACCACCGACGGAATCTTCCAAGCCTGCTTGGACGGCGAGGTGGAGCTGCTCTATCTCGCTGGCGCAGACCCCGTTAGCGAGCATTACGACCCCACACTGGCGGAGCGCGCCCTACGCGCGTGCGAGTTCGTCGTGGCGCAGGATATCCGCATGACCGAGAGCGCACGCTACGCCGACCTCCTGCTGCCCGCGTGCCCGTTCACCGAGTACGAGGGCACATTCACGAACTGGGAGCGGCGCGTGCAACGGTTCTGGCAGGCGCACCCGCCACAGGGCGAGGCGAAACCCGACTGGCAAGTGTTCGCCGAGCTGTGGCTGCGCACGCAACGCCAAACGCCGCCCTTCAACGCCCGCGAAGTGATGCAAGAAATCGCGCAACTGGTTCCATCCTTCGCCAACTGCCGCTACGAATCGCTGGGCGAAACAGGCGCGCGGTTGCCCTGAGCAGGTTGTCCCATAGAGGCTATCTCGGCAACCGAACCGATCCATCCTCACTCCAACCCCCTCTCTCATGCGGTGAGAGAGGGGGCTTTGTCGCGGTTCGGGCGCGTGGCGACGACGGCTTAACACGCTCTTTAAGTACCGCTCGGTAAGCTTGGGGTACTATGGAGGACGCTATGGAACATTTGACACGGCGTGAGGTGCTGAAAGGACTCGGCACGGCGACCATAGGCGCGGCGGCGTGGCTCACGCTGCGCAGCACGATGGACGCCTCTCCTAATCCTCAGCGTAAGCGCGTACTGCGCGTCGCTCACCTGACCGATACCCATATCGCGCCAGAAGGGTTCTCCCTACGCGGGCTATTCAACTGCCTGAAAGCAGTGGACGAAACGCAACCTCGTCCAGACCTGCTGTTATTCGGCGGCGACGCCGTCTCCGATGTGTTCGCTCAAAACGAGGAACGCGCGAAGGTACTGCTCGACCTCTGGGGGCGCATCGTCAAAGAGCGGCTGCCCATCCCCACGCGCTTCTGCATCGGCAACCACGATGTGTGGGGCTGGAACAAGGAGCGCAGCGGCTGCACCGGCAACGAACCCAAGTTCGGCAAGAAGTGGATTATGGAACTGTACGAGTGGGAGAAACCCTACTACAGCTTCGAGCAGGCGGGCTGGAAGTTTCTGGTGCTGGACAGCACTTTCCCGCACGGCAACGAATACAAAGCGCGTTTAGACGACGAACAGTTCGAGTGGCTCAAGGGCGAGTTGCAGCGCACCCCCGCCACAACGCCGATACTGGTGCTGTCGCATATGCCCATCGTGTCGGCGTGCGCGCTGTTCGACGGCGAGAACGAGAAGTCAGGCGACTGGGTCGTGCCCGGCGCGTGGGTGCATATCGACGCCCGACGCATCGTGGAGCTGTTCCACTCGTACAAAAATGTCAAACTGTGCCTGAGCGGGCACATCCACCTGTTCGACCGCGTGGTGTATAACAATATCACCTATATCTGCGACGGCGCGGTGAGCGGGCGTTGGTGGGGCGGCAACTACCATCAGACGCCGCCCGGCTGGGGCTTGATTGACCTCTACGACGACGGCTCGTTCGAACACGAGTATCGCAGCTACCAGTATCCGATACCGACAGGCGGCTAACCCTGCGCGGCGTGGTGAATGGCTAAGAGCCGTCGGAGCAGCGGCTCCATCTGCTGCAGTGGGTACTGCGTGGCGGCGTCGGATAGCGCGTGTTCGGGGTCGGGGTGCGTCTCCATAAACAGCGCGTCGATTCCGACGGCGACGGCTGCTCGCGCGAGCGGCTCAATCGCGCTCCGATTGCCACCCGACTGCTTGCCCGCGCCGCTCGGACGCTGCACGCTATGCGTCGCGTCGAACACCACAGGCACGCCGAACCTGCGTAGGATGGGCAGCCCTGCCATATCGACAATCAGCGTGTTGTAGCCGAAGCTAGTTCCGCGCTCGGTGAGTAGGATGCCCGACGCGCCGAACGCCTGCAACTTCGCCACGATGTTGCCCGCGTCCCACGGCGCCAGAAATTGACCCTTCTTGACATTCACGGGCTTACCTGTGTGCGCCGCCGCCGCCAGCAAGTCCGTCTGCCGACACAGAAACGCAGGGATTTGCAGCAAGTCCACCACCTGCGCCGTCGGCGACGCCTGCCACGACTCGTGGATATCGGTCGTCACGGGCACGCCGAACTCGCGGCGAATGCGCGCTAACACCTCCAGCCCGACCTCGAGCCCTGCGCCGCGCGACGAGTCGTGCGCCGTGCGGTTCGCCTTGTCGAACGACGCCTTGAAAATATACGACGCGCCCAGCCGATAACACAATTCGGTCATATGCTCCGCCACGCGCTTGCAGAGCTCGAGACTCTCGATGACGCACGGACCTGCAATCAGGCACAGCCGCCCGTCGCCAATAACCACATCGCCTACTCGTACAGGTTGCACCACAGAGATAGGTATACCCTATTCGTCAGCACCCGTTGCCAAAGTTGAATAGCACTGTGAGCAGGTCGGCGTCGTCCACCACGCTGTCGCCGTTCAGGTCGGCGCGGTTGTTGCCCGTCGCGCCGAAGCTGAACAGCGTCTCCAGCAGGTCGGCGTCATCCACGCAGTCGTCGCCGTTCACATCGCCTTCCAAGCGCGGGGCGTTGGGCATCGGGCGGATACGCGGTCGGAAATTGGGCGGTAGCTGCGGCGCGCTCGTCACCCAAAACTCGGATGAGAAGATGTTCCTTCGTAGCCGAAACTCGCTGAAGTAGACCGTGTTGCCCGTGTTGAAGTTCGCCCACGGCAGCCCTGTCAGCAGTTTATACCAGAGGTTGCCCGTGCGATCGGTCAACCTTTGCGCCCCATACAACCACGACTGGTCGTTGGAGAGGTAGACATGCACCTCGCGCACCTCGTAGTTTGTTGCCAGCTCCGCGCTGAGCGCGGCGTTGCCTAAGTATTCCTGCAGGGTCGCAGTCGGTATGGGCGGCGTATTTGGGAAGCTACTGTTGTTAGTCAAGTGGTATCCAATCCAGAAGCGTGTGGCGGCTTCCACACGCGCGTCGGCGAAGTTGCGGTTATCGAAAGTCTCATACGGCGCAGGCAGGCTCAGCGTGAACAGTCCGTGATCCCAGTTCGGAATGATAACAATTCGGTGCTGATTGGTGTTCTGCAGCGCGTTGAAGGTATCTACAGTGCTATCGATGGGGAAGAACTCGTCTTGCGCGCCGTTGATGAGCATCACAGGCGCGTGCGCATTGGGGGCTTGGCGTATCGGATCGAGGGTGTCGCACAGCACTTGGAACTTCGCGGAGCGTCGGGACAGCCCTGAGGCGCGCAGGAGGTTGTTGATCCAGCCGTCGTTCTCGGCGGCTTTGCGCAGTCCGCCCGTGCCGCTGACCGCAATCGCGCAGCGCAAGCGATTATCGAAGCCGTTCACATTCAGCGTCGCCATCGCGCCTGCGCTGTAGCCCGACATGCCAATCCGTGTCGTATCGGTTGCCGTGAAGGTGGTCAACACAGTGATGGCGCGGCTGCCTGCGACGGCGTGGCTCCAGAACCACGAGCCGCGCGGGTCGGGGATGGTATCAAACAGCAGGCGCATCTCAAAGGGGCGTCCACCCGACCCACCATTGCCGGGCGCGCTGTAATAGAGCGCCGCGACGCCGTGTTGCGCCGCGAAGCGCGCCGCGGCGTCCGCTTCCGCACGACCGCCCAACCCATGCGCGAGCACCACCGCTGCGCCACGGCTCAGCGAGGTCGGACGCGCATAGTACGCCTCAATCGGTATGGTCTGCAGCTGACCGTTCACATACTCCCACGAGTTATAGCGCAACTCACTAATCTGCACCTGTTGGATGCCAACCCAAACTGTCCAAGTGCGTATCACCTGCAGGTTCAGCGTGCTGGTATCGTTGAGCATGCTCTGGGGGGGCCAGAGCCACTGCGCGTGCGCCGCTGCTATCATCAGCGCGCTCAGAATGCCCGTGTAAACCTTTCGGAAAGTCATCACCGTCGCCTCGCAAAGACTACTCGATTGTACCCCCACGAACCCTTGATGAGAACAGTTTTTGCGTTAAGCTTCCGTTAAAACCAGCGTTTCATCTTACGAGCGGTGACGATTTCGGTGTTCATGCCCACCCAGTGCAGGCTGCCAGCGTAGCGTCCGTGTTCCATCTTGATACAGCGGTCCATCACCACCGTCAGCCCTGCTTGCTCGGCGCGCGCGGCGGCGTCCAGCGCCACAATCCGCAACTGGAACCAGACCCACTGTGCGCCCTTCGCAATCGCTTGCTCCACAATCGCGGCGCACTCCGACGCGGGACGAAAGATGTCCACGCCGTCAATCGGTTCGGGAATGCTCGCAACATCGGGATAGCACCGCTCGCCCAGAATCACATCCGCTTTGGGGTTGACAGGGATGCAGCGATAGCCTTCCGATTGCAAATAGCTCATCACCATGTGGCTGGCTTTGTAGGGGTCGGTGGACGCGCCGACAATCGCAATCGTGCGCGAGTCGCGCAGGATGCGCCGTATCGTGTCGGGACGCTGATACCGCGCTTGCAGCTCGGGCGGCAACACTGTGTTCAACCGAATCGCACAAGCTAAGGTCTCCACGCAGGCGATTATACCTATTGGCGCCGATGATGTCCGCTTTTGGGAAGTTTTCGAGTCTGTCAATTGTGGTATGAAAGGAAGCAGACTCTTCTTTGGACTGATAGGCGCGGCGGGCGCGTTCAGCCTTGTCCATGCGCAACTGTATGATTTTAATGTTGTCGCGCCGCCCAGCGGGATTAGCGGGAACCTCTCCATAAATGCCCGCACTCAGGGTACGCTTGTCGGCAACTACGACCAGAACACCAACCCCAACGGCACGCGCACCAAGCCAGGTCTGTTTGGTCCATTCGGACCGACGGAGAATGTGCCCGTGAACATTAGTCTCGGCGCGGCGATAGGCGGCGCCATCAATCGTCAGGCAGGCGGAACCTTCCGCGCCACTGTTGACGGGAGCAACAACACCATCACTTTCGAGAACCTATCGCTGAACTTTCTGGCGAACGGACCTGCGGTATTGCCCGTCACGCTGACGATTGCTGGGCAATCGTTCCGCACGCGCAACCCCGACTCCGTTTATGTTCTTCCCAGTCAAGGCATCAGCTTTCCGATAGGCTCGGTGAATCTGAGCCAGTTCACAGCAGTTCAGACGGGCGTGGGCGCGGGCGTGCTGACGCCCACAGGACCCAATCAATACGACTTTACGGCGGGTGTGTTGGTGGATTTAACTCTCGCCGCCGACCTGCTGGGCAATCCGCTGGGGCAGACGATTCCGTTCGTGCTGCCGTTGCAAGGGCAGGTAGTGGTTAGCGGCGCTACTGCCCTAATCACCTCGCTTCAGCAGATTAACTTCTCCCAGTCTTTCAACCCGAACTTGGACTTACCGCCGTTCGAGTTCGGACTGCCCACCATTCTGCCGCCGGGCAACACCGCGAACCTAATTTTTGACCTCACGCTGGAAGAGATTGGGTTTGATGTTGACCTCGATATCAACTTGCGTGCGGAGGGCACGCTGGTTCCTGAGCCTGCGAGTTTGATGGCGTTGGGGCTGGGTTTGGCGGCGTTGGCGCGTGGATGTATGCGCCGACACGCTGCCCAACTGTAGCGTCGGCGAGGACGCGACGCTACACTGGTGCGACGGCATTCCTGCCGTCGCGCCTGCGCACTTGTGGCTTGGACAATCTTGTCCAAGCACACTCTATCGGCGTGGACGCTGACGCTACACTGGTGCGACGGCATTCCTGCCGTCGTGCTTGCACACTCGTGGCTTGGACAATCTTATCCAAGCATGATATGTTGGCGTGGACGCCGACGCTACAGGGGTGCGACGGCATTCCTGCCGTCG
>CALGZO010000022.1 GCA_937934465.1 uncultured Fimbriimonadales bacterium
AGACACGAGGTCTGACGCGCCTTCTCGCGCGCCTGAGCAAACACAGGGAACAGGATTGCCGCAAGGATTGCGATAATCGCAATCACGACCAATAGCTCAATTAGCGTAAAGCCGTGTCGTCGCATAGTCAAAGAACCTCCTACAGCATAACTATACCTGCCTGTTTATTAAGAGATTGTTAAGGACTGGCTGCGCGTTCCCAGCTTCTCTTCCCGCGTTGCAGGAGAGGGGAGTAGAAGCCGAGTCGCGCAAGAAGCTCTCCCTCCACTGCGTGGAAGAGGGGGTTTGGAGTGAGAGTCGTCCACTCGCGTTCCCAGATAGCCTCTTAGGGGATGTTTAGGAGCAACCCAGCAGGATTTTTGGGAGCGGCGTTCTATAGGATGGCTATGCCGCGCACAGGTAAGCAAGGGCGAAACGGTCAATCGCTGACGCGAGAAGGCGTGTGGGAGTACGCGCCTGCCCCCGAATCGCGCGATGTGGTCAGAATTCAGCCCCGCTATGAGCTGTTCATCGACGGCGCGTTCACCCCGCCGCGCAGTGGACGCTATTTCCCGACCGTTAACCCCGCAACGGAGGAGACGCTCGCAGAAGTCGCTTACGCCGACGCCGAGGATATCGATCGCGCCGTGCAAGCCGCTCGGCGCGCCTACGAAACCGTCTGGGGCAACCTGTCGGGCAAGGAACGGGCGAAGTACCTGTTTCGGATTGCGCGAATCGTGCAAGAGCGCGCCCGTGAGTTCGCCGTGATGGAGAGCTTAGACGGCGGCAAGCCGATACGCGAATCGCGCGATGTCGATGTTCCGTTAGCCGTCGCACACTTCTTCTATTACGCTGGCTGGGCGGACAAGTTGGGCTATGCGTTTCACGGGCGCATACCGCGCCCGCTCGGCGTGGCAGGACAGATTATCCCGTGGAACTTCCCGCTGCTGATGGCGGCGTGGAAGATTGCCCCCGCGCTCGCCTGCGGCAATACAGTGGTTCTCAAACCCGCCGAGACCACCCCACTCACGGCGATGCTGCTGTGTGAGGTCTTCCAGCAAGCCGAACTGCCCCCCGGCGTGGTCAACATCGTGACGGGCGATGGACACACAGGCGCGACGCTCGTGCAACACCCCAACCTCGATAAGATTGCCTTCACGGGCAGCACGGAGGTCGGCAAGCAGATACAAAAAGCGGTCGCAGGCACACGCAAACACCTCACGCTGGAGCTCGGCGGGAAAGCGGCGCATGTAATCTTCGAGGACGCTGCCATCGATCAGGCAATTGAGGGCATCGTCAACGGCATCTACTTCAATCAGGGGCATGTGTGCTGTGCTGGCAGTCGCCTATTGGTGCAGGAGAGCGTCGCCGACCTTGTAGTACGCAAGCTCCAGCGGCGCATCGCGCGGCTGCGCGTGGGCGACCCGCTCGACAAAAACACCGATATCGGCGCGATTAACTCGCTGCCCCAGCTGCGCAAGATTGAACGGCTCGTGGCTATCGGCGTTCAGGAGGGCGCGAGGCTCTATCAGCCCGACTGCGCCCTGCCCTCCAGAGGCTACTGGTATCCGCCCACCATCCTGACGCAGGTCTCCACGGCGCACACCGTCGCGCAGGAAGAGATTTTCGGTCCCGTGCTGAGCGTTCTCACCTTCCGCACGCCTGACGAAGCGGTGCAGATAGCCAACAACACCCGCTACGGGCTGTCGGCAGGCGTGTGGACGAACAAGGGCAGTCGCTATCTGGAGTTCGCCGCGCGGGTGCGTGCGGGCGTCGTGTGGTGCAACACCTACAATAAGTTCGACCCTGCCAGTCCGTTCGGCGGCTATTTAGAGAGCGGCTTCGGGCGCGAGGGCGGCTGGCACGGCTTGGCGGCTTATGTCGAGTTATAGCATCAGCGCCTGTGCGAATCGCTCCATCGCTTCGCGGGCGCGTTGCAGCTTGAGTTGGCGTCGGGCGTCGCGGTCGCGCGGCGCGTCCTCAGGGTCGGGCAGCAATCCCCAGTTGGCGTTCATCGGCGGGAAGTTCGGATGCTCGTAAGTGCTGATGTAGTGCAGCAGCGAGCCGATGACCGTCTCGCGTGGGGGCGCGACGGCAGGCTTGCCCATCGCCAAGCGCGCCGCGTTCAGCCCAGCGATGATGCCCGACGCCGCCGACTCGATGTAGCCTTCCACGCCCACCATCTGCCCTGCGAAGAAGAGCCTGCCGTCCTCGCAAAACTGCAAAGTGCGCTGCAGCAGGCGCGGCGAATCTAAGTAGGTGTTCCGATGCACCACGCCGTAGCGTACAAACTCGGCGTTCTCCAAGCCGGGCACAAGGCGGAAGACGCGCTTCTGCTCGCCCCACTTCATGCGCGTCTGGCACGCCACCAGACTGTACATCGTGCGCTCGTTATTCTCTGGGCGCAACTGCAGCACGGCATACGGACGCTTGCCCGTGCGCGGGTCGATCAACCCCACGGGCTTGAGCGGTCCGAAGCGGAGCGTATCCTTGCCTCGCGCGGCTAACTCTTCCAGAGGCACGCACCCTTCGAAAAATCGCGCGTCCTCAAACTCGTGCAGGGGCGTCAGCTCGGCGGCGCGGATTGCCTCCCAGAACCGCTCATATTCCGCTTTGTTGAACGGGCAGTTGATGTAAGCGGGGTCGCCCTTCTCGCGTCGGCTACCGAGAAACACCTTGTCGTAATCGATGGTGCTGGCGTCCACAATCGGCGACACGGCGTCGTAAAAATAGAGGTGTCGCTTGCCCGTGATGCGTGCAATCTCGCTCGCCAGCGCGTCGGAAGTGAGCGGACCTGTGGCGATAATCAGCGGGCGGTCGCTGGGGATGTGCGTCATCTCCTCGCGCACCACTTCAATCAGTGGATGCAGCTCGATACGCGCAGTGATGGCTTGGGCGAACGGCTCGCGGTCTACTGCTAACGCTTCCCCTGCGGGCACGGCGAACTCGCGCGCGGTCGGAATCACTATCGAGCCGAGCCGCTCCATCTCCCACTTGAGTTGACCCGACGGCGTGGTCGGCAGCAGCGACTTGAAGGAGTTCGAGCAGACCAACTCGGCGAGCCAGCCCGTCTTGTGGGCGGGCGTGCTGCGCTTCGGGCGCATTTCATAGAGGCGAACCGACACTCCCAAGCGGGCGGCTATCCACGCGGCTTCCACCCCTGCGAACCCGCCG
>CALGZO010000023.1 GCA_937934465.1 uncultured Fimbriimonadales bacterium
CAATTATATCTCATTTCAGGGGTATACTTTCACGCGCCATGCGCAAAACGCAACACCCTTGCTACGAGGAGGATTACATCGACCTAACGGCGATGGATTATGAACGCTGGGTCGAGTGGCTGTTCACCACGAACCATAACGAGTGGAGCGATTTCTGTATCACCGACCCTGAGCGCATAGTCGAGTATGCGACGCGGCTGTTTACTGAGTTCGCCAAAGCCGCGCGACCGTACACACACGAACAAGTGGACGGCGCGCTGTGGTTCCTACTGGGCGCCCAAATGGAGTTAGGCGAGTACCTGATGGACAAGCACATTCCGTTAGCCAAGCGCCTTGACTGCATCCGCGCTATGTACCACCCCTTCGCCGACTATCTCGCGCCTTTGCAAGGGGATTACGAAGGCTCTGGCTTTTTTATGTGGTGGGACTTAATCGTGGATAACTATTTCTGGGGACCTGAATTCGTCAGATTGGCAGATATAGAGCGCATGCTGGGCGCATCGTGGCATGAGGTGGTGAAAGCATCAAAGCGCAGTCGGAGGGTTCTGCAGAAGCCTCTGCAGGTATGGGAGCAGTTGTATCGGCAGGTGGACGCCGACCACCGCGCGCTGTTGGATGAGACGCTGCAGGTGCTGAAGCGCATCTTGCAGTTGGACGACATCTGTTGCCAAGGCGCAGCGTTGCACGGGTTGGGGCATCTCCACCATCCCGAAGGTTGGCAACTGGTGCAGGAATATATCCAACGCCACCGCTCGACGCTGACAGAGGACGAAATCGCATGGATGCGCACTTGTCGCGACGGCGTTGTGATGTGACGCGCCCCACGCTTTCAGGTACACTTCAAGCGATGGTTATCGGCGTTCCGAAGGAGATTAAGCCCGACGAATATCGCGTGGCGATGACGCCGTCGGGCGTGGAAGTGCTGACCCAGCACGGACATACGGTGCTTATCGAGCGTGGCGCAGGCGACGGCACGGGCATTCCCGACGCCGAGTATGCAGCGGCAGGCGCAACCCTCGCAGACCAAGCGACCGTCTGGCGCAACGCGGAGATGATTGTGAAAGTGAAGGAGCCGCTGCCCAGCGAGTACCCCCTGATACGCCCGCGCCAAGTGCTGTTCACTTTCTTCCACTTCGCTGCAAGCGAGGAGCTGACCCGAGCGATGGCGGCAAGCGGCGCGGTCTGCATCGCCTACGAGACGATTCAGACCCCCGACGGCGCGCACCCTATCCTGCTGCCCATGAGCGAGATTGCAGGGCGGATGGCAGTGCAGGTGGGCGCGTGGTGTCTGGAGCGTCCGATGGGCGGTCGGGGCGTGTTGCTGGCAGGCGCGCCCGGCGTGCTGCCCGGCGTGGTGGTGGTGATTGGCGCAGGGGTGGTCGGCGCGAACGCCGCCCGTATCGCCGCAGGGTTCGGCGCACGGGTGCTCATCTTGGACATCAATGTCGCCCGACTGCGCGCCTTGGAGGAGACCCTGCCCGCAAATGTGGATACCCTCTACTCCAATCCCGCCAACCTGCGCGAAGCGACGCAGCAAGCCGACCTGATTGTGGGCGCAATCTATGTGACGGGCGGACGCACGCCCATCCTCATCAAGCGCGAGATGCTCCCCACGCTCAAGCAGGGCGCAGTGCTGGTGGATGTCTCGGTCGACCAAGGCGGCTTGGCGGAGACCATTCGCCCTACGACCCATCGCGAGCCGACCTATGTGGTGGACGGCGTGGTGCATTACGCGGTAAGCAACATGCCCGGCGCAGTTGCACGCACCTCCACCTACGCGCTGACCAACATCACCACGCCCTATGTGCTGCGCCTCGCCGAGAACGGCTGGCAAGAGGCGTGCCGTCAAGACCCCACCCTGCGCTTGGGGCTGAACATCGTCGAGGGCAAGGTCACGCTGCAGCCGATAGCGGAGCAGTTCGGCTATGAGTTCGTCGCGCCCGATAAGGTGCTGTAGTTCACTCTACCGTGAGGTTCCGAAACCGCTGTGCGCTGTGGTCTAAATGCAGCAGCAGCGTTTGATAAGCCTGCTCGATGCGCTGTTGGATACGGCGGGCTTGCTCGCGTTCGGGCGCGCCTTCTGGGAATCGGTTCGGGTCGCTGCGCGTCATCAGCTCGCGGTAGGCGCGTCGCACGGCGGCGAGGTCGGCGTTTTCGGGCAGTCCCAGCACGCGGTAAGCGCGTTGCAGCTCGGTCGGCGGCGGCGCGGGCGCAGCGGCGGATGCGCGGGCGGCAGGCGCGTCGGGCGACTCAAGGGCGCGGCTCAACTCGTCCGCCGCCGCTTGACGCGCCGTCGCTTCCGCCTCCTCCTCGCGCAATACCCCCTCCACGCGCTCTAACAAGTCGTTCCAGTGCGCTTTCGCCAATCGTGTGAGCCGTTTACCCAGTCCCATCGCTATAGCTCCCCCTGTAGTCCGACAGCGACGAACTCGATGGCGTCGGCTTTGCCGCGCAGGGCGAAGTTGAGTCGGATGCGGTCGCCTGCGCTGCGTTGGAGCGCGACGCGCCAGCTGAGCTGCTCGGCGCGGGTCTGATACGCCAGCGTGAGCTCGGGCTGGAGCGGGAGCGTGCGTGCGTGCAGTTTCAGCGCGAGCCAGTGTGTGGCGTCGATGCGTTGCCCGTCGCTGTAGAGCCACTCCAGCTGCGCTTGCGTCGCGCCGAGCTGTAGGGTGTAGTCCGCGCCGTAGAGCGTGTCGTAGCCTTGCTGCGGGCGGGCGCGTTCAGGCAGCTCCCAAATCGCGAAGGCGTGCGGGTTAATCCCGAAATGTCGCCCTACGCCGACCGACACGCCCCCGTTCGCCGTGCCCACGCGCACATAGACGCCTCGCTGCCTATCGGAGCCGTTATACAGATACGCCACACGCATCGGCAACTCGCCTATCGCGAACTGCGCAGGCGACTGCACCGCCATCACGCTCTCGTTCAGCAGCAAGCCCGCGCCGAACGGCGCATAGAACTTGCCAACCCGCCACCCCTCCAGCCGTTCGATATACGCCTCGTCCAGCGCGGTGCGGTCGCGGTCGAGTTTGGGGTTCTGCAAACGCTGCGCCACATACGCTCCGTAGCCCGCCTCGTGATAGATTTGCAAGAACACCACCGAATGACGCCCCAAATCGTCGTACCAGCGCATGGTGGAGGTGTTCTCTTCCGCTCGCGCTTGCAGGTGTAGCCGTGCGCCGAAGAAGACCGTCGGGTACTGCGCCGACGCCGCGAGCAACTGCCCAATCGCAATCGTGAGGAGCGCCAACTGTCGCATGCGCCGCCAATTGTACCCTGCGCAGCGGGCGAGCAGGTACAATCTACCGCTGTGAACCCCATCACGCTGGCGGTCGATACAGGCGGCACTTTCACCGATTTTGTGTTGTGGCGCGACGGACGGCTCCACCTGCTGAAGTTGCCTTCGACGCCCGCCGCGCCTGAGCAGGCGATTCTGGACGGTATCCCTCGCCTACTGCCTGAACCGCCTGCGCAGGGCTTTACGCTGCTGCACGGCACGACCGTCGGCACGAACCGCGTTCTGGAGCGCAAAGGCGCCCGCACGGCGTTCCTGACCACGCAGGGCTTCCGCGACTTGCTGTTTCTGGCGCGTCAGGAGCGTCAGCAGCTCTATGCGCTGCGCCCCACGCCGCGCCCGTGCTTAGCCGAGCGCGCGCTATGCGCAGAGGTCGCCGAGCGCGTCGCGCCCGACGGAACCGTGCTGCGCCCGTTGGAGACCGAGAGCGTCGAACGCCTCATTCGGCGGTGGAAGCGCGCAGGCGTGGAATCTGTCGCAGTGTGTCTGCTGTTCGCCTACGCGAACCCTGCACACGAACGCGAACTCAAACGCTTGCTGGCGCCGCACTTCGCGGTCTCTCTCTCCAGCGAGGTCGCGCCAGAGTTCCGCGAATACGAGCGCGCCAGCACCACCTTTCTGAACGCATACCTGACGCCGCCGATGCGTCGGTACTTGGAGACGCTGCAGCGCGAGTCGCGGGGCGCAGGCGCACGGCGTGTGCTGATTAGCCACTCCTCAGGCGGGCTGATGGACGCCGCGCGCGCTTGCGAGACGCCTGTGGGCACGATTCTGTCGGGTCCTGCAGCGGGCGTGATGGGCGCGTGGGCGGTCGGGCGCAGCGTCGGAGCGCACCGATTGCTCACGCTCGATATCGGCGGCACCTCCACCGACATGGCGCTGATTGACCGCGAGCCGTTGCGCACGCCGCTCGGCGCAATCGAAGGGATGCCGCTGCGCCTACCGCGGCTGGATGTGCAGACCATCGGCGCGGGCGGCGGCTCCCTCGCACGGCTCGACGCCGCAGGCGGACTGCGCGTCGGACCGCAAAGCGCAGGCGCAGAGCCCGGTCCCGCCGCCTACGGCAAGGGCGAGCTGCCCACGCTTACCGACGCGCACCTCGTGCTGGGGCATCTGCCGCCGCAGCTGTTCGGCTTCGGGCAAGTGCGCATAGACCCCGACCTGTCGGCAAGGGCGATTGAGCCGTTGGCGCAGGCGTTGGGGCTGTCGTTGCAGGAGGCGGCGACCGCGATTGTGGCGCAGGCGCGGGCGAAAATGGCGCGCGGCTTGCGTAGCGTCTCGGCAGGACGCGGCGTCAGCCCCGAACACTGCGCCCTCATCGCCTTCGGCGGCGCAGGCGGACTACACCTGTGCGCACTCGCGCGACTGCTGGGCATCCAACAGTGGATTGCACCCCCCTACCCCGGCGTGCTGTCCGCCTACGGACTGCTGTGGATGGACGGCGTCCACGAAGCGCGACGCACCGTGCTTACCCCCCTACCCGATGCGCCAATCCCACGCCTGCAGCCGACCCTGCTGGCGTTGCACGCCGAGTGTGAATCCGCCATGCACGCGCTGGGCGCGACTGGGGAAGGCTACGAAACGCGCCTGTTCGCCGACCTGCGTTATGAGGGGCAGTCGTATGAGCTGACCGTGCCCTTCGACGCCGAGCGACCCGCGCACGCCCGCGCCGCGTTCGAGCATATGCACCACGCACGCTACGGCTTCACGCTGCCCGAACGCCCTGTGGAGCTGGTGAACCTGCGCTTGCGCGCCGTCGCGCTACGCCCCAAACCCGCAGGCGCGTGCTGGGAACCCGCCTACGCCTACCCGCCCGACCTGCCTCGACGCCTCACGCTCTGGCTGGAAGGCGAGCAGGTGTACGCGCCCGTCCTCCCACGCGAAGAGTTATCGCCCGACGCGCCCGTCCCCGCGCCTGCGCTCATCGTGCAGCCAGACGCCACCCTGCTGATTGAACCAGGCTGGCACGCAACAGTGGACAGCCGCACTGGCGCAATCATCGGCAGGCGACAGGCGTAGCGCACGGGTACACTCTATCCTATGCAGACTCAGCCCGTGCAGAGTGGTTCGGCAAGCCCTGCCGACGGCGCAACGCCCCTCATCGAGCTGCGCCACATCACGAAACGCTTCGGCAACCTCGTCGCCTGCGACCGCGTGAGCCTGCAGGTCGCCCCCGCGACGCTCCACGCGATTATGGGCGAGAACGGCGCTGGCAAAACCACCCTGATGCGCATCCTCTACGGCTACTACACCCCCGACGCTGGCGAGGTCTACCTCAGGGGCAGGCGCACGCAGTTCCGCAGCCCCGCCGACGCCATCGCCCACCACATCGGCATGGTCAGCCAGCACTACAGCATCATCCCCGAGCTGAGCGCGTTGGACAACCTCATCTTGGGCGCGGAGCCTGCAGGGACGCTCGGCTGGCTGAACCGCCGCGCCGCGCTGGAAAAAGCCGAGCAACTCGCCGCCACGCTCGACTTCCAGCCCGACTGGAACCGCCCCGCCGACGAGCTCAGCGTCGCCGCCCGCCAAAAACTGGAAATCCTCAAACTGCTCTGGCGCGAGGCAGAAATCCTCATCTTGGACGAGCCGACCGCTATGCTCTCCCCGCGCGACATCGACGCGCTGTTCGAAACCCTGCTCCGCCTCAAAGCGCAGGGGCGCACGATTCTGCTGGTAACGCACAAACTGAACGAGGCGCTCCGCTACGCCGATTTCGTGACAGTGCTACGCAACGGACGCAAGGTCGCCGACGCGCCGATTGCCGCCGTCGACGCGCCCACCCTGACGCGGTGGATAATCGGTGAGCAGGAGAGTTCTCCGGGCGTTGCGGAGAGTTCCCCGGAAGCGCCGGGGAGTTCTCCGGGCGTTGCGGAGAGTTCCCCGGAAGCGCCGGGGAGTTCTCCAGGCGTTGTGGTGCAAGAGAGTGTCCTTCACCTGAGCAACCTATACATTCCCTCTGACCGTGGCGGTTGGGGCGTGCAGGGGTTGAACCTTGCGTTGCGTGCGGGCGAGGTTCTGGGCATCGCGGGGGTGGACGGCAGCGGTCAGCTGGAGCTGATGGAAGGCTTGGCGGGGTTGCGTCCTGTGGTCAGAGGCGAGATGCTGCTGGAGGGGCAGTCCATCCGACGCTGGAGTACCGCTCGGCGTATTCAAGCGGGCATCCGCTACCTGTTTGACGACCGATTTCGTCGGATGATGGCGGCGCAGTGGAGCGTGCTGGAGAACGCGATTTTGGGTGCGCAGCGCGACCCTGAGTTGCAGCGGCTGGGCTGGTTCAAGCCGCGCGCGGTTCGCCAGCGCGCCGAGCAGCTGATTCAGCGATTTCAGGTGAAAGTGCCCTCGCTGCGCGCCCCGATGGTGCAGTTGTCGGGGGGCAACCAGCAGCGGTTGGTGATTGCGCGGGCGTTGCATGGGCAGCCGCGCCTGCTGATAGCCTATGCGCCCACGCGCGGGCTGGACATTCGCGGCGCGGCGGCGACCTACGCGGCGATTCGCCACGCATGTCGGCATGGCATGGCGGCGCTGGTGATTGCGTTCGACTTAGACGAGCTGATGGAACACTGCGATCGGATTGCCGTGCTGTTCAAGGGTACGATTGTGGCGGAGTTCGGGCGTGCGGAGTTCTCGCGCGAGGCGATTGGCGCGGCGATGGTGGGCGCTACGGCATCGGCGTAGGTGGAGGCATCTGCGACTCCAAGCCCGACAGGCGCATCGCCATCCCCACTTCGTCGTGGCGCAATCCCCACGCGAACTGCTCCATCTGCAGGTCTACGCGCCAATTCCACAACAGGAGGAGGTTCAACCCCACCAGCAGTATGACTAACATAACCCCCAACGCCGTGTGCAATTCTTTCAGCATTCGCTCTGGCGAATCAGGGCGACGGAACACGGCGAACGCAACCGCAAGAGAAAGCATCAGCAGCCCTACCCCTGCAACGGCGGCAGGCATGACCCAACGCAGAAAGTGGAGAGACAGCGCAGGCAACGAGCTGGCGCCCTCACGCCCCACTATTTCTTCCGCCGTGTGGATAGAGGGGATGAGAAGCGCCATCAGCGCGCTGGCGTCGGAGAGCGCGAACAGAACCGCGCTCACTGCCCATAGCCCTAACATTCCACCGAGCAAAGCAAATACGCCCGCCCGCGCGCCACGCAGGAACCCTATCAACAGCCACTGACCGCCCACCTGCAACGCCACGCCCAACATCGCCAGAATAGCCAAGAGCTGCGTGTAGTATCGGCGCATCGAGCCGATTATATGGTTGTCATAAAACACAGGCATTGCTTGTCCTATCAGGTTGCGCATGGTCTCGCTGCGTTGGAGTTCAGCGCGTAGCCATGCAGCTTCCTTGTGGAATCCGTTGCGCTCCAGCTGTGCGAGAAGCTGCCGCTGCCTCTGCTCCCCAGTTTGCGTCTTAGCAGTGCGCGGAGGCGCGGCGGCTATCTGCAGCACTGCTAAGCCTATAAGACGCTGTAGCATCCCCCTGCTTTCGGCTATCTTCTGAGCGTAGCCTGCCAACGCCATGCGTATTTCCAGCGCATCCCGATACCTGCCCTGCTGTTCTAATTCCCACGCTATCGTCGAGAGGATACGCGCGATAGAGCGTTCTGTCGCCAAGTGAGGGAAGAGTGTCGTGGTCGTAATTGCAAGGTCGAGCTCGCCAGAGCGCACATTGCGTAGGAGTCGCTGGAGTTGAACGGCGGCTTCGGCTTCTGCGCCTGTGTAGTCTTCCCAGCGGGCGCATTGCGCTGCGCGTCGGAGCGTTTCCACTGCCTCTGCATCGCGCTGTTGCGCCAGCAGCGCACGCACTTGGATGCCCAAGAAGAACGCGTTGTCGGGGTCATGCTGTTCACCGCGACGCGCCCACTCCAGCACCCGTTGGACAGCCGCCGGGTTCGCAGGGGTTACAGGCGTGCTGATACCTGCATGTCGTGCATCTTCTACGCGCCCTATCGGAAAGCTGCGCATCTCGTTGCGCAACAGACTGGCATACACCTCAGGGCGGTTGGGAAACTGCCGTCGAAGCTGGAGCAAGCGTTCGCGCAGGCGCGCTTGATTACTTGCACCCTCTGCGCTCGCTATTGCCCACTGCAACGCGAAGTCCGCCTTGAACTGCTCGCGCACCTGTGAAAGGCGTTCTTGGAGATTCGCCTCGACGCCTCCCGTCCCTGATACATACTCATAGTAGTTTGGCGCGCCGCCTCTGAAACGCGCCAGCGACTGCACTTTCCAGCGCGTGTAGGGCGCGGTGGGCGGCAGCAGGCACAGCGATGCCAACCCCACAAGCGACAACGCCAGCAGGTATCGAATCGTGCGCACTTTCGTCCCCCGATAAGTATAATACCCTCACCATCATGGAGCCAGTGAAGATGCAAGTGGAGGCGTCGGAGCGGACGCCAGCGCGGCTTACGACGCGCTTGGTGTTTCTGTTCTACTCGCGTCCTGTGTTTCGCGCGTGGGAGATTGTATGCAACCACGCCGCGCGACTGATTGCCCACAAAGAGCGGATGCGCTCGGTGCAGTGTTCGCGTGCATGGGCGGAGCTGAACCGCCAGCGAATGGCGATTCAGCGCGAGTTGGGACGCATCAGCAGCAGCCATGCGCATGTGTGCGCCCAGTGCGGGCACTGTTGCAAGGGCACGCGCGAGCGCGACGCCTTTCTGGATCGCGTCATCCAGAACCCCCACACCGAACATATCGGCGCGCGGCGACGCACAGGCGCGATGGTGGGGCTGCACATCGCCCAAGCGCAGGGTCAACTGCTGCACCCTGACGCCCCGAAAGCGCACGGCTGCTGCAACGAGCTCACTTGCGCAGGTTGCCGTCTGCCCCAAACCCTGCGCCCGATGCAGTGCTTGGCGTACTTCTGCGGCGCGGCTGCCAAAGCCCTCTCGCAACAGGAGTGCGAGGCGGGCATCCGCCTGCTGAAGCAGCTGCTGAAACTGCACTGGCAGGCGGTGCGATTGGCGGCGCGCTCGCGCTGGGGCCGTACTCGCCCCGATTAGCGGTGCTGCGCCATAAACTCCAGCATGAACGCCCGCAACGCCTGCACGCCCTCTATCGGCATCGCGTTGTAGATGGAGGCGCGGCACCCCCCCACCGAGCGATGCCCCTTGAGCTCGTGCAACCCGCGCGCCTGCGCCTCTTGCAGGAACTGCTGCTCCAACGCCTCGCTGGGCAATCGCCAAGTTACATTCATGATTGAGCGGTGGTCAGGGTGCGCATGCCCCCTGTAGAAGCCCTCGCTCTGGTCGATCACCTCGTAGAGCAAGCGCGCCTTCTCGCGGTTGATTTGCTCCATGCGCTCCAGCCCGCCAATCGTGTGCAGCAGCCAGCGCGTCACTAACATCACGATATAGATAGCGAACACGGGCGGCGTGTTGTAGAGCGACTTGTTCTCGGCTTGCACGCGATAGTTCAGCATCGCGGGCAGGTTGTCGGGCACGCGCGCCAGCAGGTCGTCGCGCAGAATCACTATCGTCACGCCCGCAGGTCCTGCGTTCTTCTGTGCGCCTGCGTAGATGAGCGCGTACTTGCGCACATCGATGGGCATCGAGAGGAAGTTAGACGACATATCACACACCAGCGGCGCATCGCCCACTGTAGGCTCGCTGGGGAACACGACGCCTTGAATCGTCTCGTTGGCAGTGAAATGCACATAGCGCGCGTCGGGTGCGATGGCGTATTCGTCGGGGCGCGGCGTGCGGGTGAAGTTCTCGTCCTTGCCGTTCCACGCCGTGCGCGCCTTGCCGACCAGTTGCGCCTCCTTGTATGCCTTCTGACCCCACGAACCCGTGATGAGATAGTCCGCGCTGCCGTCGCCGAGCAGGTTCATCGGAACCATCGCGAACTGCAAGCTCGCGCCGCCCTGCAAAAACAGCACATGGTAGTCGTCGGGGATGTTCAACAACTGACGCAGGTTCGCCTCCGCCTCTTGGATAATCGCATCGAAACGCTTGGAGCGGTGGCTGATTTCAAGCACGGACGCGCCTGCGCCCGGCAACGCCAACAAATCGCGCTGCGCCTCCTCTAACACAGGCAGCGGCAACACGCCCGGACCTGCCGAAAAGTTCCATACACGCTGAGTCATCGTCGCCTCCACCCCAAGGATACCCAAATTGGGGTATAATAGAGATGCGAAACGGAGAGAACCATGCGATACGCAACTCTGAGTCTCTTGTGGCTTACTATTGGCTTGTCGGCAGGCTATGCACAGGGCTACTCGCTACGATTCTACGGCAACGGCACAGGCGATATCGACCGCGTGAAGATTCGCATCGACGACCCCACCAACAATCTGCCCGGACCGCCCGCCGATGTCGGCGCGACCGACTTCACCATCGAGTTCTGGATGAAGGCAAACGCCAACGATAACCGAAGCGGCCGAGTGACCTGCGGCGCGAATGAAGACTGGATTTACGGCAACATTATCATCGATCGCGACAGGTTCGGTCAGGGTCGCAAGTTCGGTATCTCTGTTGCGGACGGCAAGATTGTGTTCGGCGTGACAGGCGATGGGAATGGCTACCGCACGATTTGCGGCAGAAGCAATGTGTTGGATGGTCAGTGGCATCATATCGCCGTGCAGCGTCGCCTTTCGGACGGCTACATGTGGCTCTATGTGGACGGCAATCTGGAGGCGCACGCAGACGGACCCGACGGCGACATCTCCTATCCCGACGATGGCGTGCCATGCCGCAATTGTTGTAATAACAGCGCATGCGACTTCAGCGACCCGTTCTTGGTGTTCGGCGCGGAGAAGCACGACTATGACCCTAACAGTTA
>CALGZO010000024.1 GCA_937934465.1 uncultured Fimbriimonadales bacterium
GGCGATGTGAACGGCGACGGCTGCGTGGATGACGCCGACCTGCTGCAAGTGCTGTTCAACTTCGGCGCGACGGGCAACAACGACGCCGATGTGAACAACGATGGCGTTGTCGACGACGCCGACCTGCTGATTGTGCTGTTCAACTTCGGCACGGGCTGCGGGGGCTAAGTTCCTCAAAGGTCAAGTTGTCCCCTTTGTTTTGTGTTCTCTTCTGCCTCCCCCGTGAACGGGGGAGGCGCACTACCGTTGCGTAGGCAGCGCTCCCTCCCCGCGTGCGGGGCGAGATGGGTAGGGGCGGACGCCACTTCGCTGTTCATTTTCAGCCTCCCTGTCTTCCCCACGCACGCGGGGGGACGAGCAGCCCTCCTCGCGTGCGCGAGGATTCGGGGCTTCTTCACACTCGAGGGACTCAAGAAGGGAGTGAGAAAGTGAGATGGGTATTGTCGTGCATCGGCGGGGACGCTCTGTGGCTTGGACATTCTTGTCCAAGCATGGCGCGACGCTAAAATGGCGTCGCACAAAGGTTTACATTTGTCTACTTCCGTGTCCTTCGATAACGGTATGGCGCGTTCGTTATCGAGGGACTGGATTGCTCAGGAGATTGCGCAAGCGTTTCAGTTGCCGCTGCTGAGTGTGCCTGTGCAGTTGGCGACGGAAGCCGTGCATCGGTTGGCGCGTCGTCAGCGCGATAAGAACGCTCGCCCGCGCGCCCTACCGCCTCACCTTTGGAACGCCGCCCGCGAAGAAGCCTGCCACTTCTGCTTGCAGACCTTAGCCCAGCTCGTCCAGCTCGAGCGCGGTCCCGACGCCCTGCCGCCCGAGACGGCGGCGCTTTACGATGCGTTCCTGAACGCTGTGCGCCAATACTTGGAAACGCCGCCGCCCCATCTCCACGACTCAGTACCCACCCTCTCGCCCGCCGAGCAACTCAAGCACGAGCAGCTCCTGTGGCGTCAGGCGCGTGAGGCGTTGGAACTATGTGAGAAGTGGCGCAAAGCGATGCGCACGGATGATTGACGCCCCCCGCCTGTATGCAGCAAGCGAGGGGCGTCGGGTAGAGGATACTATCGTGAACGGGTCTCTTCCACCACGCGGATATCGCCGCGCAGCACCACGCCGCGATAGGTGAACACAGGTTCGGCGTCTGGGGCGGTTCGGAACGCCACCGCAATCGTGTCGGGGTCGCCCTCCGTGCTGTCGGCGTCGCGGTTATCCGCCACGCGCACCGTTACGATGCCCTGCGTGCGACGCACACCCTGACGAGTGCGCTGAACCGCCCAGCCGCGCCCCGCAAAAGTCGCCACGCCGCTCTCCGCATCGACCGACAGCTCCGCCAAACTTGCCAGCTGAACTGTGGTCACGGCGTTCGCGCCGCGCACTTCAATCTCGAACCCGCCGCCTTTGCGAGTCTGACCGTTGTACTCGACGCTCTTGACCGAGAATCGGAACTGCGCGTTGGGTCGCTCGGCGTCGGGAACGCCCGCGAAGCCCTGTCCAAACGCGGCGCGCACCGTGACCGTCTGCGCATACGCAAACGCCGCCACTGCGCCTATCGCTACCAGCCACAACAGTTGACGCTTCATTCGAGGCTCCTCCTTCAGTTAGATAGTCAGAAAGCGTCCGCTCTCTGCCATATCCCTTAAACGCCACTTGAAGGCAATAGTTCATCAAGGCTTCCCATGTTGCAGGTATACTTCTGCCCCGATGTGGCTGGGCACGCAAACGGTGAACGCGCGCGGACGCTTGGAAATCGGCGGTTGCGACGCGCTGGAGTTGGCGGAACGGTTCGGGACGCCCCTGTATGTGCTGGATGAGGACGCGCTGCGGGGGCGTTGTCGCGAGTATCGCGCCGCCTTCGAGACGCTCAAGCCAGACACCGAAATCGTCTACGCAGGCAAAGCCGCGCTGAACCGCGCCCTCTGCCAGATTATCGCCGAGGAGGGGCTGGGCTTGGATGTGGCGTCGGGCGGCGAGCTCTACACCGCGCTCCAGGCGAACTTCCCGCGCGAGCGCATCCACCTACACGGCGTTTACAAAACCGAAGCCGAGCTGCAGATGGCGTTGCAGGCAGGCGTCGGCGCGATAGTCATCGACAACTTCGAGGAAATCCGCCGCCTGCACGCGCTCGCTCACGCCCCAACGCCTGTGATGCTGCGCATCGCGCCCGAAGTGGACGCCGAGACGCACCCGCTGATACGCACGGGTCAGCGCGACAGCAAGTTCGGCTTCCACTGGCTCAACGGCGACGCCTACCGCGCGGTGGAAGCGGTGTTGCAGTCGCCCACACTGACCCTGAGGGGGTTCCACTGCCACATCGGCTCGCAGATAAGCGATTTAGGCGCGTTTGCAGCGGCGGCTCGGGCGATGGCGGCGTTCGCCAACATAGTGCGCCAACGGTTCGGCTACATCGCGCCGCTGCTCAACATCGGCGGCGGCTTAGCAGTGCGCTACACGCCCGACGATCAGCCCCCGTCGGTGCAAGCGTATGCGCAGACGCTTATCGGCGCACTGCGTGAGGCGTGCGAGCAATATCGCTATCCCGAACCTGCGCTGGGCGTCGAACCCGGACGCTCGCTGATTGCGGAGGCGGGCGTCACGCTCTACCGCGTCGGCGCCGTGAAGCAGGTTCCGCACGAGCAGCCGAACCTACCGCGCGAGTACCTGATTGTAGACGGCGGCGTGTCGGACAATCCACGCCCCCAAATGTACGGCGCACGCTACACCGCGCGCCACGCCGCGCACGCCGCCGAACCCCACACGCACGCCTATCGCATCATGGGCAAACACTGCGAGACCGACCCAATCATCGACTGCGCCTACCTCCCCGAAACCCGCGCTGGCGAGGTGATTGCAGTCCTCGCCACAGGCGCATACGCCTACTCCATGAGCAGCAACTACAATCGCTATCCGCGCCCTGCGATGGTCGCCGTGCGAGAAGGCGAGGCGCGTGTGATAGTGGCGCGCGAGACCTACGACGATGTGCTGCGGATGGACAGGTAATCTTGCGGAGTGGGTATAATGCTCTTGTTATGAGCGTGAAACGCCTTTCGCGGCGGGAGTTCCTGCAGCAGGCGGCGGCGACTACCGCACTTGCCGCGCTCGCTCCCCACGCGCTGGCTATACCAACTCACAGGAGGGTATCCACTATGGCTGAGATCCAAGTGTTCGAAGTTACTGCCAAGCCCCTGCCCGAGAAAGTGTTCGAGACCGAGAAATTCGGCATCTCGCGCAAGACGCACGAGGAACACTACAAGCTCTATCAGGGGTATGTGAACAAGACGAACGAAATCCGCCGTGCGCTGGCGCAGCTCACTTCCGACGACTTCAGCAAGGGCAACCAGAGCTACAGCCTGATTCGCTCGCTGAAGGTCGACTACACCTTCGCCTACGGCGGTTTCAAGAACCACGAGCTCTACTTTGAGAACCTGGGCGGCGGCGGTTCCGAACCGAGCAGCGAGTTGCGCGCCGCGCTCGCCCGATACTTCGGCTCCTACGAACGCTGGCTGGAAGACCTCAAGGGCACGGGCATGGGCGGTCGCGGCTGGGTGTGGCTCGCCTACGACCACGACGACGGCAGCCTGTTCAACTACATCGGCGACGCGCAAAACACATTCCATATGTGGAACTGCACAGTGCTGCTGGCGATGGATGTGTACGAACACGCCTACTATCTGGACTTCCAGACGGCGCGCGCACGCTACATCGACGCGTTCATCCAAGCGATCGACTGGGATGTGGTCAACGCGCGTTATGCCGCTGCGCTGCGCATGAAATCGGCTGGCTAACCGCTCCGACGGTGCAGCGGCGGCGTCCCTGCCGCTGCGCCGAAGCTTACTTCCACTTCAACCCCTCGATATAGTTGCTGCAGTTGTTTGGCTGCAGGCATGCCCAGCACGGCGGCGGCGGTCGCGAGGCTGTCGGCAGTAATCCCGTCAGGAGCGCGCACACGCGCCAGTGTGAGCTTTGTCAGCCCCAGCCCCGTGCGCGGGTCGATGATATGCGCATAGCGCACGCCCCCGATTTCCACATATTGCTCGGTGCTGCCTGAAGTGGAGAGCGCGGCGCGTCGCAGCGTCGTTGCGCCGCCCTCTGCCAGCGCGATACGCCAGCCTGGTGCGTCGGGCGGCGCGTCGCCAGCCACTATGTCGCCCCCCATCTGCACCAGCGCACACGCAATCCCGTGCCGACGCAACACGCGCAACGCCCAGTCGCAAGCATAGCCCTTCGCGATACCGCCCAAATCGAGCTGCACGCCGTCCACTTTCAGTTGAACGGCGCGTCGGCGCAGGCAAAGCGTCATCAGCTTGTAGCCCGACCGCGCCCGCGCCGCGCGCAAGGCGGCGTCGTCTGGCAACTTGCCCGTGCGTCGCGCCTCGCGCCACAGCCGAACCAGCGCGCCCACCGTGACATCGAACGCGCCGCCCGTCTGACGCGCCAACTTCTGCGCCCGCCAAAGCACATAAAATAACTCCGGGCTAACCTTGACCCAGCGACCCACGGCGCGTTGACATAATTGATTCAACTCGCTGTCGGCGCGGTAGTCGCTCATCATCTCCTCGAGTGCGCTGATACGCGCGTAGGCGGCGCGACAGGCTTGCACCGCCTGCTCCTCACGCGCGGCGTAGACCACCATCGGCGTATCGACGCCCATGCGCACCTGACTGAACTCGTAGCGCTGCAACCGAGCCATGAGACGCCCAAAGAGTACCCCACATTCAGCAACAGTAGAGGCGAGCAGCGATAAAGTACCGTCTCCTGCCCCTGCCCAGCAGGAGCGGGAGCGTACCCTTGCCAACAAGAGTTCCGCCTTAGCCGCCTGCGCCGAAGTTGAACAGCACTAATAAAAGGTCGGCGTCGTCCACCACGCCGTCGTTATTGAGGTCTGCGTCCGTATCGCTGGAGCCGAAGGCGAACAGCACCGCAAGCAGATCCGCGTCGTCGATGACGCCGTCGCCGTTCACATCGCCCAGCGTGGGAAAGTCCAAGTTCAAATAGGCAAAGCCCTGCGACGCGATAGAGACGCTGCTAATCGTGATGGGCAGATATCGGGCGGCGCGCGCACGCACGGTGTAGGTTCCGGGCGTGTTCACGCGCTCGGAGAACTTGCCGTAGGCGTCCAAAGTTGTGGAGATTGTTTGCACCGTCGCGTTGCCCTGTATCAGCTCCAGCGTGAGGGGAACGCCGAGCGGCAATCCCTGCCTGCCTGCCAGTCGCGCCTGACCGTGCAAAATCGCAGGCGGGTTTACAGGGCGAATGCGGTAAATACGGTTGGCGTACAGGCTTACCACATACAGGTAACCGTCTGGTCCCAAACGCAAATCCGTCACGACGCCCCAGCTCGTTCCGACACGCGCGAGGTTCCGCTCTGTGGCGCTATCCGCCACGCGGTCGGCAAGCGCGCCCGTCAACACGAAGTCGTCGCGTGCGCTGTTCAGCGTGAACTGATACAGTCCGCCGTTGTTGCTCTCGCCGACGAGGGCGGCGTCGCGGATAGACGAATCGAACCGCGCCGAGCGCACAAACGCGATGCTCGTCACGCCAATCGGTTGCAGCCACGAGAAGATAGGGTCCGCGTAGTAGGCGTTCGGCAGGTACACGAGGTCGCCCGCGTTGTAGGGCTGATTGCCATTCTCGTTGTAGACGGCGTTGCGCGAATCGGGACCCATAATCTTCAGCCAGCCGCTATTGAAGCCGCGCTCCACGCGATTGATTTCGTCGTACACATTCGGACCGTTCTCCGTGAGCCAGAGGTGAGCAGTGAGGCTGTCGAAGCTCATGCCGAAACTGTTGCGGATGCCGTATGCCCAAAGCCGTCGGATGCGCTCGTCAGCGTGGCTCACGAACGGATTGTCGGGCGGAGTAGAGCCGTCGGGGTTCAGCCGAAACACACCGCCGACGCCTGCAACCGCCGTGCTGCTGGTGTTCTGCTCAATGCGCGGGTTGCTGAAGACGCCGCGATTCAAGTCGCCCGTAACGCCATAGAGTTTGCCGTCGGGACCGAACAGAATGACGCCTCCGTCGTGGTTAGGTCCGTTGTTTTGGGATGGGTCGCGCGGGAACGCGACTATCAGCACAGGGTCTACCAACTCGCTGCCGTTCCAGCGATAACGCTCCACACGATTATCTATCCAAGCTGACTGCGTGCTGGAGTCGCCTGTGGTGCTGGAGCGTGTGTAGTAAAGGTACACAAAGCCATTCGTGGCAAAATCGGGATGAAGCGCAATGCCAAGCAAGCCGCGCTCGCTGGCGTAGTTCACGGGCAGGTCCAACACCGTGCTGATGACAACGCCGTTTTGCACAAGCTTCACGCGCCCGCTGTTCTTCTCAATCACGAAGAAGCGTGTCGGGTCGGCAGAATCGAGAAACTCCAGCGCAATCGGGAACGAGAGACCGCTGCTGACCACTGTGTCGTAGGTTAAGCTCGCGTCGCTTAGCGTTTGGGCGTAGAGGCTACCTGCCCAGCAGAGACTCCAGACGGCAATCCATCGGCGCATGCGCTTATTATAGCCCAATTTCGGGTTGATTAGGGCGGTTTGGCGTCCTAAAACGCGCTTGGATTGCCGCTTGCGCTTGGCGGAGTAGCGTTTCTGGCGGATCCAGCGCGTTCAGGGTGAGGAACCGTTGCGGCTCGCGCGTTGCCTCTTGCAGGTAGCCGTCGCGGATGCGCTGGTGGAACGCTATCGTCTCCCTCTCGAAGCGGTTGGGTTCGTTCGCGCGGGCGAGCGCAATCTCGACAGGCGCGTCCAGCAGCAGGGTCAGGTCGGGCTGCACGCCATCGGTCGCCAGCGCGTTGAGTTGGCGCACGAGTTCGAGAGGTATTCCGCGCCCGTAGCCTTGATAGACCAGCGTCGAGTCGGCGTAGCGGTCGCACAGCACCCACACGCCCTGCGCCAGCGCGGGTCGGATGTGCTGGAGCGTGTGCTGGCGTCGGTCGGCTAAGAAGAGGAACAGCTCGGTGTAGGCGTCCAGCGCGTGGTGTAGCAGGATGGGGCGTAGCATTTCGCCGAGCGCGCCGCCAGGTTCGCGCGTGAGCAGGATTGGGACGCCCTGCGCTTCGAGCCACTCTGCCAGCCGCTGCGCGAGGGTGGTCTTCCCTGCGCCTTCCACGCCCTCGAAGGTGATGAACGGCGCGCGGGGCATCAGTCCTCCCGTTCGGTGTCGGTGTAGATGGGCAGGATGCGCACGCGGCGGTTCGGCTCCTCGCCCACGCTTTCGGAGAGCAGGCGATACTTCTCGACGAGTTGGTGCTGCAGGCGTCGGAGATAGCTGTTCTGGGGCGAGAGTTCGTACGGCTCCGCCGCGCTTAGCACATACTCCACGCCCGCTTCGGCTTCGCGCAAGGCGCGCTCTTCCGCCGTCTCGCCGTCGTGCGGTTTATGGAACAGGTCGCGCAGTGCGCTCATCAGTTGGGCGTAGGTGTTGCTCCGCACGATAGCGATGGGCATATTGCGTTGCATCGCCTCGCGCACTTTTGGCGGGCGACGCTGATAGGTGGAGTGCAGCACCACCAGGGCGTCGGCGTCGGACACATCACGGGCGACATAGGCGGGCAGGTGCAGGTCGCGCAGGGCTTTTTCGAGTCGGCTGCGGCTGACGCCGTAGGGGAACACGCGCGCGGGCGCGCCGCGCTTCATGTCGCCGCTGACCACCGCTGAGGAGCGCATCGGCTCCTCGTCGGTTTCGTGCAGGGGCAGCTCGGTCTGCATCGGGCGCGGCGCCAAATCGCTGCGTTGCACCACCTCGAAGCCGCCGCCGTCGGTCTGCACGCGGATTTCGGGGCGGGGCGTCGCGCCGCGGAGCATCCGATCCACCGTCTGCGCCACATCCAAGTGTATCGCGAGCCGATGGTAGTCCAGTATCTCTATCAGCACATCGAAGGTGGGGGGCGCTTTGCGTTCCAGCACGGTTTTTTGGGTGCCGCGCCGTCGCGCCTCCTCGTCAGAGAGCGTCACGGTCTGGATGCCGCCCACCAAGTCGGAGAGCGTGGGGTTCATCAGCAGGTTCTCTAAGGTAGTGCCGTGCGCCGTGCCGATGAGTTGCACGCCGCGCTCGGCAATCGTGCGCGCCGCGTATGCCTCCAACTCCGTGCCGATTTCGTCGATGATAATCACTTCGGGCATATGGTTCTCGACGGCTTCAATCATCACGGCGTGCTGTAGGCTCGGTTCGGGCACTTGCATGCGTCGGGCGAAGCCGATGCCAGGGTGCGGGATGTCGCCGTCGCCTGCGATTTCGTTGGAGGTGTCCACCACAATCACGCGCTTGTCGTACTCGTCGGCAAGCACCCGAGCGACCTCGCGCAGGCGGGTGGTCTTGCCCACGCCGGGTCTGCCCAGCATCAGCACGCTCTTGCCAGAGGCGATAATGTCGTGGATGATGTCAATCGTGCCGTAGATAGCGCGCCCGACACGGCAGGTCAGCCCGACCACCTTGCCTTGACGGTTGCGCATCGCCGAAATACGATGCAAGGTGCGCGGGATGCCAGCGCGGTTGTCCTTGCCGAACTGACCAATTCGCTCGGCGACATACTGAAGGTCGTACTCTTCCACCTGCACGCTCTCGAGGCGGATGGTGCGTTGCATAAAGCGCGCTTCGGGCAGGCGTCCCAAATCCAGCACCACTTCGAGGAGCTGATGGATGTCGGGTTGCTCCTCCAGCCACTGGCGGATGGCAGGGGGCAGCACTTCCAGCATCGCGTTCAGGTCGTCTGTGTTCGTTTGGGCGTTGATTGGCTCTGGCATAGATTATTGGTATTATACCCTTTGGAGCAGGGTACACTATAACGCCAGATGGCTCGCTACCGATGGATTTTGAGAGCGGTGGACGACACAGTAGCACAGCGATTGGCGCAGGAGCTCAATCTCACTGTGACGACCGCGCGCTTGCTGGCGATGCGCGGGTACACGGAGCCTGACGACGCCTATCGGTTCTTGTACCCATCCCTGCATGACTTAGCCGATCCGCGCCTCTTGCCCGACATCGAACCTGCCGTGCGTCGGCTCGCGCTGGCGGTGGAACGCAAAGAGCCTGTGCTGGTCTATGGCGACTACGACGCCGATGGGGTCACCAGCACGACGCTGTGGGTGACCACGCTACGCACGCTGGGCGTGCCTGTCGAGCCGTATGTGCCGCACCGTATGCGCGAGGGGTACGACCTGCACCCGAACGCGATACCTAAGGCGCAAGAGATAGGCGCACGGCTGGTGCTGACCTGCGACTGCGGTACTCGTGCGCACGAGGCGGTTCGCGCCTTCCACGAGGCGGGATTGGAAGTGGTCGTGACCGACCACCACGAGCCGAGCGACACGCTGCCGCGCGCGCTGGCTGTGGTGAACCCCAAACGCGCCGATTCGCAGTACCCGTTCCGCGAGCTGAGCGGGGTGGGCGTCTCGTTTCGCGTGGCGGAGGCGTTGCTACGCGAACGCAATATCCCACGCAACGGCTTCTACAGCAAAATGTTGGATTTGGTCGCGCTCGGCACGATTGCCGATGTGATGCCGCTGGTGGGCGAGAACCGCATCTTGGTCAAGCACGGCTTGGAGCAGTTGCACCGCACGCACCGAGTGGGGCTGCAGTCGCTCAAGCAGGTCGCGCAGGTGAAGCGCAAGCCGACGCCGCGCGATGTCGGCTTCGCGCTCGCGCCGCGCCTCAACGCCGCAGGACGCCTCGAAGACGCCCAACTCGCGCTCCAACTGCTCCTGGAACAGAACCCCTTGGAAGCGCAACGCATCGCCGCGCTGTTAGACCGCCACAATCGCGACCGTCAGCAACTTCAGGAGGCTGCCGTGCAGGAAGCCGTGGCGCAAGTGGAAAGCGAGGGTCAGACGGCGCATCGCGCACTGGTGGTACACTCACCCAACTGGCATCACGGCATCGTGGGGCTGGTGGCTGGTAAGTTGGTGAACCGCTACGGTCGCCCTGCGATTGCCGTAAGCATCGACCCCGAGGCACAGGTCGCGCGCGGCTCGATGCGGAGCATCCCCGCCCTGAACCTGACAGAGCTGATTAGCCTGATGAAGCCACTCTGTTCCAAGTGCGGTGGGCACGCGGCGGCAGGAGGGTTCGCGGTGTCCCTTGAGCAGTTCGAGACGCTACGGCAACTCATCTTCGAGTTCGCCGACGCGAATCTGACGGACGAAGACCTCATCCCCACGCTGGAGATCGACCAAGAAGTCCCCGCGCACGCCGTCACTACGCGCTTCTTACAGGAGATTAGCCTGCTGGAGCCGTTCGGCAGCGGCAACGAGCGTCCGCTCTTCCTGTGCCGCGGCGTGGAGGTCATCGGCAGCCGAGTCAGCCAAAACGGACGGCATCTGTTCCTCAAGGTGCGCGGCGAGGGTAGCATCGTATATGATGCCGTACTGTGGGACGGCGGCGACTACCCCATAGAACCGCACGCCACGCTCGACCTCGTGTTCGACCCCGAAGAGGACACCGGAAGCCTCTACAACACCGTCCGATGGGTCATCCGCGACTTTGAAGAGGTGGAATCGCCCTGAATTCGGGGCGAATTTGCCTCTAAACACCCGTGATTTTAGCAGGAATCGCGTTGTGCGTGGGGTATATTAGGCGCACGCAGGCACATATGCCTGTGAATTCATCCATAGGAGGGAGGCGCTATGCAATTCTACAGCGTGAAAGAGCGCAAATCGGTCGAGGTACCTGACGATCAGGTGAAGACTGAGAAGTACGAGCGCACTACGAAGTCTGGCAAGACGCAGGTGCGCTACGCCCTGAAAGCCGAGTACAACGGACAGAAACTCACCAAGTTCGTCGACGAGGCGACCTACAAGAAGTTCGGCGGCAAGTAAGGGCAATCGATCAGGGGGAGCCTGACCGCCTCGCGCAGGCGCAAGGTTCCTCCCCCAACTTCCTTCGCCGTTTCTGAGGTATCATACGGCAGGTGATACCGATGACTGTCGCGACGGCTCCCAAGCCCAAACCGACCTCCAAGCGCAAGCGTCGCTGGACGGAGCAAGACCTGCTGAACCTTCCCAACGACGGGCGCAAGTACGAGTTAGTGAACGGACGGCTGATTGAAGTGCCAACAGGGTTCCGACACGGCGTGCTCTCAGCGGAGCTAACTGTAAGGCTACATCCGTATGTCAAGCCTTGGGGGGTCGTTTGCGATTCCAGCACGGGGTTCCGCACGCCCGATGGGAATATCCGCTCGCCCGATGTGTCGGTGGTGCGCAAAGAGCGACTGCCAGAAGGCAAGTTGCCCGTCGGCTTCTTTGACGGCGTTCCCGACCTTGCTGTGGAAATCATCTCGCCTTCCGAAAAAAGCCGCGACATCCTTGCCAAAGTCGGCGAGTATCTGGAGGCAGGCGCGCAGGAGGTGTGGCTGCTGTTCCCCGAACGCCAACAGGTACACCGCTACCGCGCCAATCTTGAGGTGGAGGTGCTACACGCGGACGACACCCTCACGGGCGGCGCGCTGATGCCCGACTTCGCCGTGCGCGTGGGCGACCTGTTTGTGGAGTAGCCCTCTGCGGGGTAAACTATAGCTTGTGAGTACGGTAACGCTGCCTGAGCCGACGCTGCCGCCGATTATTGCGCGTGTGTGGCTGGACGAGCGCAAAATCAAACGCAAGGTTCGGCAAATCGCACGGCAGATCGACCGCGACTATGAAGGGCTGACGCCCCACTTAGTCACGGTGATGAAGGGCGGACTGTTCTTCCTGACCGACCTCGCCCGCGCGATGTCTATCCCTCATACCCTCGACTTCTTAGCCATCACCAGCTACAGTCCCCAAACGCAGTCGGGCGAAGTGCGCATCACAAAAGATTTGGATGAACCCATCGCTGGCAGGCATGTGATTATCGTGGAAGACATTCTGGACACAGGGTTAACGCTGTCGTATATCTACAAGAATCTGGAGCGCCGTAAGCCTGCAAGCCTCAGGGTGTGCGTGTTCTTGGATCGTCCCTATCGGCGGTTGATCGATATCCCGATAGCCTACAAGGGCTACGACGCGCCCGACGAGTTCCTGGTGGGCTACGGGCTGGACTGGCGGCAGCAATACCGAAGTTTGCCGTATATCGGCGTCATCAAGCCTGAAGCGCTTCGGGCGGAGATGCAAGGTTAGCCCATGCGTTCCAACATAGTCGTCTGGGCGATATTGTTGACGATTGTGGTGTTGTTCACGGCGTCGTTAGTGGCGGCGTATCGCGTCAGCGGCGGCGGCGCGATTACGGGCGCGAACAAGCCCACCATCCCGCCTGAGTATCTCGTGTTGGACTCCGCCGATTTGGTGATTGAGGGATGTGTCGCGCCGTTGCCGTCGGGCGAGCAGGAGGTGCGACTCAAGCTCTACAACACAGCGCTGACTGCCCTGCGCGATATTAAGATGGAGGCGCGATTGGACGGCAAGCCGCCCAAGTCCCCCCAGTTGCCCATCCAAATACGCCGTTTCCCACGCAAGCAGCAGCCTGAAGTGCGCTTGCTGTTTGAGAAGACGGCTCAGCCGACGCTGGAGTTAGAGATTCAGTACCGCTGGGGGCTGATGGGTTCGGGCGCGGGGGCAGTCGCAAGCAGTAAGCCGCTGAAGCCCTGCGCAACGCCATAACTGCACAAAACAAGGTATAATCCCAACGATGGCGTTCACGCTCGACGATTTGAAGGCACTGACCGAGCTGCTTCAAGACAACCTGGAGCTACGGGTTGCGCTTGCTGAGCAGATCCTCGACGAACAGGTCATCACGCGCCTGATGCATCAAAACGAACGGCTGCGCGAGTCGTTCCGCCGCGCCGTGCTGACCGACGAACTCATCAACCTGCCTCAAGAGTTTCGCGAGTTCCGTGAAGAAGTTAACCAGCGATTCGACCGAGTCGACCAACGATTAGACAAGGTAGAGCAAGCAGTCGGCGAACTGCGGCAGGAACTTGGAGAAACGCGCCAAGAACTCAGGGAAACGCGCCAAGAAGTCGGCGAACTGCGCCAAGAACTTGGAGAAACGCGCCAAGAACTCAGGGAAACGCGCCAAGAAGTCGGCGAACTGCGCCAAGAACTTGGAGAAACGCG
>CALGZO010000025.1 GCA_937934465.1 uncultured Fimbriimonadales bacterium
TACTGCCTGCCCATCGGTCAAGCAATAACGCCGGTCAGCATCGTGATTGCGGCGTGGGGCAGCTACACGCCCGACGACTTCAGCGCGCCGCCGAGCGACCTATGCACGCAGACGGCGCAGAGCGCGCACTACTACGTGCGCGCCAACGGCGGCATCGAAGAGCTGCTGCCGCCGGAGAACTGTTATCCGCGGTTTCTCTGCGGCGACCCCGATCCGCACCCGCAGCACATCGTCATCGCGCTACAAGGCGACGCGCCGTTCACGCGCGACCAGTTGCGAAGGGCCGCGCGTCTGACGTGCTGCTTGGCGCGCCAGTATGGGCTGGACGGCGGAAGCAGCAGCCCGCCGGTGGTGAAAGCAGCCGGTGAGGTGGACGCAACTAAGCGGCCCGATTCGCTGCCCTCTTCGTTCTGGGCTTACTTGAGCGCGTGCCTGAACGGAGACGACTTTGAAGACGCCATCACGCCCGAACCGAGCTGCTGCGACGCGCTGCGAGCGAGCATCAACGCTCTGACCGGAAGGATAGACAGCCTGCAGGCGCGGGTTGTCGCGCTGGAGAGCAGGCCAGACCCGATCCCGCTGATAGATGCCCTGCGCACGCGCGTGGACAACTTGGAGACGCGGCTGGGGATACTCGAATCCGACTACTCATCGCTGCAAAATGCCGTTGCTAACCTGACGGCGCGCTTCGCGCGCATTGAGCAGTGCTTCAACCAGCTTCCGCAGTGCGCCGACGTTGCGCCGTACTGCGAGATTCACTACACGCTCGGCACGCGCCAGAGGCTGGTGCCGAACGTGCAGCACGTGGTCAACTTCGACCAGCGCGTCAGCGACGATCCGTCCGCGCCGCGCGTGCTGGCCGGGCCGTTGTGGACGGCGGCCCTGTCCTACGTCGGCGAACCGGCGACGACGTGGCGGGTTGTCGGCGAGGTCACTATCGCGCCGCGGAATTGGTGCGTCAACAAGATGCTGCGCGTCTACCTGCAACGATGCGACGGCACGCTGCTGGCGCTGGCCACGTGGATCGCGCCGGCAAACGGCCCGCAGCCTTCCATCACGCTGAACTGGAATACTTTAATCACCACCCCCAGTGGCGCGCCGTGCTTCGTTAGAATACTGATCGAATCCGATGACACGACGGAGCCGTTCTTCGAGCTGATGAGCGGCTACGTGAGGATGAGCAAATGAAGGTCAGAGAGGCGATTGACGTATTGATGCGCGCAGTCGCGCAGGCTGAGGAAGCGACGCAGCCGAACTTGGCCGATGCCTCGAATTGGAACAGCGCGACGATGCGCGATTGGACGGCGATCGCTGCTATTACGGATGCACTGCGCCGTGCTGAAGAGCTATATCAGCGCGGCGTGATTAAGGAGGTCATAAATGAGCAAAATTCTTGAAGCTGAAAACGCAATCAAGCAAGCTCTCGAAACAGAGCTGGAGCCGTCTCCGATCACAGCCGAGAAGACGCTGGCGAAGATTTACCTCGAAATGGCGCACCGCTTGGTGAGCCAGGCTCGCGCGCTTGTGGCGAGCGGAGCCAAAGATCAGGCGGAAAGCGGAGCCAAAGAGCAAATCTCTGCGGGGAGGTAAACGATGACAATCTGTTTTCCTCGCGTCATTGACCGCACGTCGCAGTGTCCCGTTGACCTGTTGACGTTTAGCCCGACGCCGCCCACGTGCGTGCGGGTTGTGCCCGTGAGGGCGGATGAGATTTACGCCGTGGGCGAGCGTCCGCGCGTGCACTATCTCATCACCGACGACGGTGAGGTGTATCAGCTTGCGCCGACGCAGGACAACCCAAGCGCGACGCCCCCGCGCTGGCATGCGCTGCTGGGCACCAGCCCTTGTATCCTCGTCGGCATCGAGTTCAGCAACATGGTGCAGTCGCACATCCTGCCCATCCAGGTGGCCTTGCTGCCCGGCGTGTTGCGCCTCATCCTGTTGCAGTTTGGCCTGACCGTCGCCGACGTGCAGAACGGTTTACCGCCGTCGCAGTGTCGCCCGCGGCTGTTCGACGACATCATCACCGCGACCACAAACTGCTTGACTGCTACGCCGCCAGCCACGCCCTCCGCTCGGTTCGGCTGCGACGACGCGCGGGGGTGCTTCAACACCGGCCCAGGCGTCAGCATCACCGGCACGACATCGCCATACACCATCAACGCCGGACTCCTGACGAATCCATCGCCGGATACGTACCAGTGGACAAGCGCCACGGGTAGCACGATCGACCTCTATCCCACACAGCGGTACTTCCTGCGCGCAGGGGGAAACGCAAATCAGTTTGAGGAAACACGTAATCTGTTGTTCCTCGAAGACAGCTCAGGGACGCTATCCACCACCCTGTATGCGCAGGATGGGACGGTGACGCTGCCCAACTTTGCCTACAGCAACGCGGTCTTCATCGAACAAAACGACAACGTGCGGACGACGTACACGTCGTTTCTGGCGTCCAACTCAAGCCAGATGAGAATCTCAACTTCGCTCAACAGCGATGTGCACGGGATTCTCGCAACGACAAACGGCTTGAACGTCTACGGCTCGTCTGTTACGCTGAACAACGTGTCGCTCGCGCCGATGGACGTGTTCTACAGCGTCCTCAAGCTGGACGGAGCAAACCTGTCCACTCCCGGTTCGAGCGTGTTTTCGAGCGTCGTTTTGACGGGCATAACCAACACATCGCAGGTGCAGTACGTCAGCACGCTGATGTTGAATCCTTTGGCAGCGCCGCACCGAGATGTGACCGCTTCGATAGCGTCCGTTTTTATTCTCGGTCTCTCTTCTCCAGACAGGCCGGTTGATAACGTGCCGCGCAACGCGACCAGGGCAACGTTCATCCTGGCG